>LNZM01000066.1 GCA_002007295.1 Candidatus Epulonipiscioides saccharophilum
GGGCCTATTCAAAAAAAAGCTTATAGAACAAGGAAGTCGTATTTTTGATCGAAGGATCTAAAGCCAAAATTTTAATTTGTACATATTCTTGAAATAATGTTTCTTAAGAAACATAGGCCTTGGGGCTGTCCGAATAAAGGCTTATAGAATAAGGAAAATATATTTTTGATTTAAGGATTTTATGCGATTTTTGCATTTTTTTCGCCAAAACAGGCAAATTAATTTATATATATTTTCGAAATAATATTTTTTAAGAAACATAGATCTTGGAGCTACCCGAATAAAAGTTTATAGAATAAGGAAGTCGTATTTTTGCTTCTATAGAAATATTTCAGGATCTTTTCATTATTCTAACAATTTAAAGATATAGAACATTTTTGGTTTAAATATGGTATAATCGAAGCCAAAAGAGTACATTTTAAATTTTAAAATACGTGTGGAAAATGAGAAAGAAGGAATGTACATGCAAGAAAAATTTGAGGCGCAAAAAATTAAAGAGATAAATGAGAATGAATTAAAATACGGTGATGAATTACGAGAAAATTATGGGGAAGATATAATCAAACAATCCAATGCTAAAATAAAGAAAATGGATAAAAAGGAGTATCAAAGGATAAACGAATTGTTAGATGCTATCAATATTAATTTAAGAGAAGGGTTGAGAATAGGATCCGCTTCGAGTGAAGGAGCACAAAAAGCTTGCCAATATCATGAAGAGTTATTGAGATTAACTTGGCCGAATGGAAGTTACTCTAAAGAAAGTCAATTAGCGTTGGTGAGTAATTTCGTTGAAGATGAGAGATTTAGGGATTATTATGAAAAAATAGCAAAGGGCTGTACGGAATTTTTTGCTAAAGCCACGGAAATATACTGTAAACAATAATAATTCTGGTTAACGCCAGGATTTTTTTTTGAGTTTCTATAGAAATTAGTAGTAAAGATGAGAAAGTACATAAATTAAAGTTAGGAAATTTCGGAATTTTGGCTAAAAAATATTTATTTGGATTATAAATATGCCGATAGTGTAATAGAATAGAACAAAGTGAAAAGGAAGTGGAATATGCGATTAAAACACATTACGGCTAGCCTAGGAATTCTATTATGCATGAGTTTTATTACAGGATGTATGGTAAAAAACAATGTAGGTTGGGATGGAGAAAATATAGATCAAGAAATAGCAGAGGTGTTAAACAATATAACCACAGGAAATACGGATGATTTGAAAGAATTATTAGAAGAAATAAATCTAGGGAGTATTAAGGAAATGCAAGGGATGACAAACGAGAATATTGAAGAGTTGCAAGAAATATTCGATGAAATAGCAATGGATATGGAAAAAGAAGATATGCAAAGAGGATTAAATATTGACCTGAGCTTTGAAACATTTAAGAAATTTATAACAGAATTTTCAAGTTCGCTTAAGGCAAGTCTAGGTTTTGATAATTAATTTTAGTTTTGGAAACTGAGAAATCAGTGATAGAGAAATATTCAAATTTTGACATACAAGGAAAGAATTGGATTTTAAATTATCTAAAATTTAATTAAGAGAAAAAAAGAGGGGGTTAAAGCCCCCTTTTTTATTTTAATTCATAAATTCATCTAAATCCGTTTCAAAATCGTAAATATCGTGATTAAAAAGTTCTTCATCGAAATATTCTTCGAAATCGTCTTCAAAATTGTTTTCAAAATAGTAATCATCATCAAAATAATAATTATCGTCATAGTCAGTTTCATAATAGGAATCGCCGTAATAATTGTCTTCAGACGACTCTATCTCGGGAATATCCACCTCGGGCAGAACAAACTCATCGAGCAGTTCATCATCCGGATTATAACCGTACCCGTAATTGTAATCATAAATAATATCTTCGGCGAAATCCGAAACTCTGTCTAATGCACGAGAGAGGTTGGCGGACGCAGCAGACTCGACTAATTTAACATTATCTATAGAGACTTTACCGGTGGCTGCACCGTCTAGTTGGCCTAATAAAAATTTTAAATTCATTGGTAAGTTTGTGTGAGGAGTAAATGTAAATTGATAATTTTTCAATTCTGGAGTTATGGCAACTATTTCATTTACACTTTTCGCATAACCACCTTCTGGACCTTGTTCTAAAACTAGGTTGAAATTTCGATTTACTTCGGAAGCCATATCAAAGGACAGCGTATAAGAGAGAGAAGTATCTAAAGTTATACCGGATTGTTCTACAGAGATATCCCAGGAGTTACTACCTAAATTAGAAACGATAGCTTCTGCGATGCCGTCCGTCACTTGATAAGAAGCACCGCCGCCTAAAGTGGCCCAAGATTCGAAGTCAGCTGAGAAATCGCCATTGGAAATCATGTTACCGTCGGAAGATTTCATTATTTGGGTTACGGAACTATTTTCGTAGCCATTGGCTTCTATCGTGATATTATAGGATCCTTCGGCCGAGAATACGTCTTGAGCTATAGTTAATTTATCGGCTGTGACCGAATATTTGGCAGGATCTAAAGTTTCGCCATTTATTTTTACAGCAGAGATAGCTTGAGACCACATAGTATTTTTCCAAGTCGCCTCGGTCCAAGTTACATCGGCTGAGCTGTTCACCGGTGTTTTAAAAAGGATATCTATAGAGCTACCCACATTAGGTTGTGTAGTATCAGCGATCAAGAGTGCTTTAGGCCCAACAGTCGCGCCGACTAAATTTACTCTAACGTTATCGATAAAAATTGTACTAGGCGGTGCGCCATCCATGTTGCCGGCTGTAATTTTAAAAGAAGTAGAATTATTTACGCCGATAACGATGTTCTCTTTAAAAGTTTGTTTTTGATCTGTGATCGCTATAGGTTTTTCATAAGCTGTTAAATACTGCGGCGCTCCGGTATCGATTACTAAGCCGACCGAGCGAGGAACAGTAGACCAAATGTCGAAGGATACTTCGTAGGTTGCGCCGAAAGTTGTTTTTAATCCTCCTTGTTCTATTAAGATTGAGTGTGGATCACTGCCGACAGAAGCAATTTCTAAAGTAGCAATGCCCTCTGGATTTACATAAAAATTAGCGTTTGCGCCGTTCCAGGATTCGATGTAAGAACCCCAATTGTTCAAGTTTGATGAAAAATCGCCATTTTGTAATGGATACGGAGTTGCGCTAGATGGATTCATATTTTCATGAGTAGTTCTATATAGAGAGACGTTATCTATTTTGACATTGCCAGCTGAAGTAATAGTTAAGGATCCGTAGCCAGTATAGTTAGAATCTGAGCCGGTAGGGACCGAGATTGTTGCTACATAATTTCCGGATTGATCTACGGCTATAGTTTGATTAGCGAGCATAGTTCGAGCGTTCGGATTTTCTTTTAAGCTAATAGTTAATTCGGTAGGGGTCGAAGTTTCTACATCTAAAGAAATTTCGTAGGTATTTCCACCTAACATGTTGATTCCGTGTTGGATAGCTGTTTGGCCGGTATTTAGAATCATTTGGTATTCTTGATTTAGTTCGCTATAAGTTGCATTTTTTTCTACTCTACCGGTTCCGGATTGGATATCCCAGTGTTTGCTAGCTAAATTTCCGAATTCGAAACCGCCATTATAAAGATGGTTACCATCTATTAAAGGTTCTTTTTTAGCCTGAATGTCTATTAATGAATCGACTTCGGAAACACTGACATTGGATAAATAAACATTTGAATTATTCATACCTAAATTGAATTCAATTCTTGCGTCTCGATTGGTTTCACCGGCCATAGCAAAGCGGTAAGAATAGGTTCGCCATGTCGGATCTAGGGCCGAGATAAAGGCTGGAGAATATTTGGCCCATCCGGTTGTTGCGTCACCGCTGAATTGAGAGGTTATTGTTCTAGCATTTTCGGACTTCGCATCGAATTTTAATTCGTAGTATCTACCTGTCGGCAAATCCAAATGATCGAGTAACTGAACTGAATAAGGCTGGCCACCGCCACTTGAAATGTTTACTAATAATCCAGCTTGCACCGCCTTTTCTAGAATTGAAGCAGTGTTTAAATCTTGAGAAAACATTTTGGTTGCTGAACTTAAAAGATTTTGTCTTTCTATTGTTTCTACCGTAGCAGCTCCGCCACCTTCTAAGTGAAGATTCCATTTAGTTTTGTCTAAATCGTTGGATCCTTGAATAGTTACATTAGTAATTTCTTCGGCAAAGTTAGTTCCGAGCACAGGGTTACCGGATATAAAGTCATCCGCTTCTGGTATAGTTGGCAATACGCCGTCTTCGTTGTAACCTGAATCTAGTTCGTAGACACGAACATAATCGACCTTCATTTCAGCGGATGAGAAGCTCGCATCGGGCATAGTTCCGCCGTCATAATTTCCGCCGACTGCAAGGTTTAATAAAATATAAAACTCTTGGTTAAATGGTGCAGGAAAGGCGAATTCATCTGGGTTATTGGGATTTTGAGAATACCAGTTATTTTCAACATGATATAAATTTCCATCTACATACCATTTAATTTCACCGGGCAACCATTCGACTGTATAAATATGCGGAGTTGTGAAATCTGCGCCATTTGTGAAATGATAATTTCCACCTGAATAAACATTATCTGGCCATGGAGCACCGTAATGAATTGTGCCGTCGATCTTGTGTGGCTCTCGACCTCTTGCTTCAACAATATCTATCTCACCACCGGAGGCCCAACCACCGTAAGGCGAATTAACAGGAAGGAGCCAGAAAGCAGGCCACATACCGTCGCCGATAGGTAGAGAAATAGAAGCTTCGACACGACCATATTTGGTTGAAAATCCTTGATAATCTGCTTCTGTATTTTGCATAGCGGCTGGATTGGTCCATAATCTAGAAGAAGTATAATTTTTTCCGTCCTTATTTTCTTTTGCAGCCGTGATGATTAGTTCACCAGCTTTGATTTTCGAATTTTCTTCTGTATAAGTCTGCGCTTCGTTATTTCCCCAACCGGCTGGCCCACCGTTTTCGGCCTGAGTACCGAGTTGGAATGCCCATTTAGAAGTATCTACATTTTTGCTTTCAAATTCGTCGTTCCAAATTAAGTTCCATGTTTGATCATTATCTACCAATGTTTTGGATACATAAGTTGCAGTCACAATGTCGGATGGAATTAATCCGTCTTTCATAGCAAGAGCTTTGATGGTAGTTGTTTCGGAAATAGTAATTTGGGATCCGGCGGTATATAGAATGCCGTTAGATGCCGTAGGGATGGATCCATCTAAAGTGTAATAAATTTTAGAATCAGGAGTTGAAGAATCAAGCGAGATTTCTAATGGTGAAGTTAATATGCCACCCGGTTCGCTGATTGTAGGAGGTTTTACTTGGTTTTCATCTGGATCGACTTCGCCTTTTACTAATTGAATATTATCGAAAGTAGCATCGACATCTGAGCCACCCAATAAGAAACGTAACTTTAAAGAATCTACATCTGGCTTAAAGGTTAAAACAAAAGTTTGCATTTCTGTATTTAGTTCTTGTATTTGGGCGAATCGACCGCTTACGCCATCGCCAGCCGTATCAAGATGAGGTTCTCGCAAATCTACAGTAACATTTCTTGGCTGAGTAGCCTTGGCATCGAATAACAGCGTATAAATTTCGCCCGGCTCAAAAGTAACATAGTCTAGCTGTTCCATAGAAATAGCCCAGTCAATACCGCCAGGAAGTGTTATATCGACGATTCCTTCGCCACTACTTGGATCTAAAGTAGCTTCAAAGATATCGAAATTATTCATGGTCCAGCCGGTCATATTTTGTGAGAAGTCACCGTTAACGACTAAATTTTCGCCAGAAACAGTAGGTTTAGAATAAATGCGTTGAGTTACAGTGACATCTTCATAACCTTTAGCGGATACAAAAATTTCATGGTCACCGATCGTAGTAAATGCGTCTGCTGCAAATTTTAATTCTGTTTCAGAAAACTGGTAAAGTTCCTGAGCTATTTCTATACCATCAATTGTTAAGGAAGTAATTTCACGACCCCAAGCTTTACCGCCATTATGAGAAAGAGATATAGCCGAGCCTAAATAGTTACCTGTTTCTAAAGGATTTAGAGTAATAATTTTTGGCGTTGAGGTATTCGGAATATCGACATTGCCTTCGAATAATTTAACATTATCTAGAGTTACACTCGTGTTGCTATAGCCTACACCACCGAGTAAAAATCTTGGAGTTAAAGAGCCTACAGTTGGAGTGAATAATACTTTATAAGTATCCATGGAGTCTGTGATGCGAACGTTTTCGGCAAACTGACCTTGGGATGGAGTAGCACCTTCTTGAAAATCGATCATAACGCTTCGCCCCTTATTAGCTTTTGCATCGAACAATAGAGTATACGGCGTATTCGGCTTAAAGGAAACAGGCGCAGTTTGAGCAAAAGCTACAACCCATTCGGTACCGCCACTGTTGGCTACGGCTATGTGAGCCTGATTATCTATAATAGAAAGCTCTCCGCTAAAAATATCGAATCCACTAAGTAGCCATGAATTGGTACCATCATTAAAATAACCATTAGAAATCAAGTTATTTGGATCCTCTTCTTCCTCTTCTTCCTCTTCCTTTTCGGACTCGATTAAGGACACATTATCGATGCGAATAGAATGTTCGCCCTCTGGAGTAATAGCCGAATCGGAAATAACATTACCAAGCAAGAAATTTATTTTTACGCTAACATCGGAACTTGGAGTAAAGGCTACATTAAAAGTTTGCATAGAGCCGTCCAGGTCAAAAATAACAGAGTTGTCTGGAATGCCGACGTTTGGCAATTCTAGTTTTATTGGTCTGGCAAATGGTTGTGTTGGGTCGGCCTTTTGAGTTGAGCTAGCATCGAAAGTAAAGGTATAGGTCGTGTTTGCTTTTAAGTCTACGGTTTGGTTTAACTGAGAGTTCCAGGCTATTGGTGTTTCTCCATCAACGCCACCATGATAATTGATATCGATTTTGGCCGTTCCATTTTCTAGTGAAGATTGGGAGTGATCGGACGCTGTAGTCCAAAATACCCATGGCGCTAGAGTGTCAGAAGAGAAATCGCCATTCACGATTAAGTTTCCGTCCGAACTCATGATGCTCTGCATCAAAGTGCTAGGAGCATAGCCATCGGCTGCCACAATAATTTTGTATTCTCCTTCGCTAGAAAAGACATCTTTGTTAATTGTTAATAGGCCGGCAGTTTGTGAAAATTGTGATGCGTTTAGTAAAGTATCGTTTACGGTGACGGAATTAATTGTCCATCCTGACTCATCGTAAACTTTGATTTCTATATTTTGACCGACCGAGTTATTGTCTTCGTCTGCGAGAAGAAGAGCAGGCGGTTTAACCGGCGCACCATCGACAGCTAAAGAAATATTATCGATATAAATTTTTCCAGTGCTAGCATTAGCCATTTGGCCCATTAAAAACTTAAGATTAAGCACAGAAGTATGAGGCTCGAAAGAATATTCGCAAGTTTGTTTTTCGGCTGATACAGAAATAGTATCGGTCACGCTAGGCACGTAAGAAGAATCTTCTAAAGTCATGGTGAGATCTCGTGCATTATCGGCCCAAATATCAAAAGTAAGAGAGTACTGCATGCCTTGAGTAAAGATTAAGTTAGATTGTTCAAGCATGATGTTCCAGCCTTCGGAGCCTAAAGTTGTAATATCTACGGTAGCAATATTTTCCGGATCGGATATAGTAAATTGAGCGTCGGCACCTTGGGTGAATGGTGACCAGTATTCGTAATCGGCATGGAACTGGCCATTTTTTAATGGGTACATAGAAACCGTATTCCAGTCCAAATTGTTGTTAGAAACTTGGAGCATTTTTACGTTATCGATTACAGTTGGGCTGGTTGCAATAAACTTAACAGTACCGTATTGTTTGGCAAGGCTACTTGGTGTATCGAATTGGATTGGTGTGTCGCCAGAAGGAGCGGATAAAGTTGAGATTACGTTACCGTCTTGATCCAAAATTTCTATAGAAACATTGTTATCACGATAGAAAGATAATTCGTAAGACTCACCACCGGATAAAGAAACATAATCCTGATAGAGTTCTCCAGAAACTAAGGCGGAGTTATCCGGATTGATAACGAAATCACCGTACCAGAAAACGGATGAATTTTCACCTTTGTCAAACGTTCCATTATATAGATGGTTACCGTCTTTTAAAGGTTCTTTAGGGGCAGTTAAATTGATGAGTTCGTCGACTTCAGAGATGGAGACATTTTTAATGAAGACATCGGAATCGTTTTGGCCGAAGTTAAATTCTATACGGCCTTCTAAGTCGGTGGTAGTAGTCATTTGGAATCTGTAAGAATAAGTGCGCCACTCGGTTGTTAAATCCGAGGTAAAGGCTGGAGAATATTTTTGCCATCCTTTATGTTCTCCTGCGCCGAATTGGGAAGTTATGCTTCTGGCTAAATCTGTTTTTGCGTCGAAAGTTATTTCATAAATGCGACCTTTTAGTAGTGGCAAATGTTCTAGTAACTGAACACTGTAAGAAGCTGAGCCGCCATTGGAAATAGAAATTAAGGTTTCGTTGTTGGCGTAACTTGCTTCAGCACTGCCACCGCCGGCTAGCATTAGATTCCAGTTTGTGGTATCGATAGGGCTTGGAGCAGTAACAATGTTTTCTAAATTAGGATCTTCTAAATATTGAGTATTCGGGCCGACACCTGCTGGGTAATCATCTTTTGGAATATCCGGCTTCGTAGCTTCTTCGTAACCGTTGGTAGATTCATAAACTCGGATGTAATCGATAACCATGTCAGCGGATGAGAAGTCGCTTGGTGGAGAAGTGTTGCCGTCATAAGCGCCGCCGACAGCTAGATTGAGTAAAATATAGAAATCTTGGTTAAAAGGAGCTGGGTAAGTAAATTCTACTGGTTCATTAGAATCTTTGGCGTACCAATTAGTTTCGGTAAAATATAGTTCATCATCTACGTACCATTTAATTTCGCCCGGTGTCCATTCAACAGCGTATTCATGCATGGTGGTGAAATCTTCTCCATCTGGAAAAGTGTAGTGGCCACCGCTTCGAGTGTTATTTGGCCATGCTTCTCCGAAGTGTATAGTTCCGTCGATAGAATTTGGGACACGACCTCTTGCTTCGACGATGTCTATTTCGCCGCCAGCGGCCCAGCCACCGTAAGGAGAATTAGCAGGCAACATCCAGAAAGCAGGCCACATGCCGTCGACCGCAGGAATGCTGATAGAAGCTTCGATGCGACCATATTTTGTAGTAAATCCTTCGAAATCGTTAGAGGTGTTTTCCTGAGCATTTGGATTAGTCCAGAGTCTAGCGGAAGAGTAATTCATGCCATCGATATTTTCAGATTTAGCAGTGATAGTTAATTTTCCATTTTCAACGACAGCGTTTTGAGATTGATAAGATTGTAATTCTTGGTTACCCCAATTGGCTGGGCCACCATTTTCCGATGCGGTACCAATTTGGTAGGCCCATTTAGTTAAGTCTAATTTGGTTCCATCAAATTCGTCGGCCCAAACTAAAGTCCATTGGCTATCGATAGTGATAGTGTAAGTAGCTTCAAAAATTGGGGAATTATCCATGCCAGATTTCGTAGCGATGGCCTTGAGCGTGGTTGTAGAATCAATGTTTATCGGTGCGGAATAAAGTAAACTGGATGTAGTTGGAGCGGAGCCGTCTAAAGTATAATAAATTGTTGCGCCTGGGGTTGAGGTGGTCAAAGTTATGTTTTGTGCCTCTGAATAAGTACCGGCTGCAATATTGGCCGTTGGAATAGAAGTAGCTTCCTTTATAATGTATTGAGCTTCAAAAATTGGGGAATTATCCATGCCAGATTTCGTAGCGATGGCCTTGAGCGTGGTTGTAGAATCAATGTTTATCGGTGCGGAATAAACTAAGCTGGATGTAGTTGGAGCGGAGCCGTCTAAAGTATAATAAATTGTTGCGCCTGGGGTTGAGGTGGCCAAAGTTATGTTTTGTGCCTCTGAATAAGTACCGGCTGCAATGTTGGCCGTTGGAATAGCTACATCTTCCTGATCAATATTGATAGTGTATTTGGCCGTCAAAATGCTAGAATTATCCATACCAGATTTCACAGCGATCGCTTTAAGTGTAGTGGTTTCGTTTATAGTGATTGGCGAAGTATATTTTGTGCTGGACTTAGTTGGAGTCGATCCATCCAAAGTGTAATAAATCGTTGCATTGCTCGTATCACTGGATAAGGAAATAGTTTGGCTTTGTGTATACGTTCCTGCTTTAACACTAGCAGAAGGCTTTTCAACCTGTTCGATTTCTTCTTCTTCCTCGTCGTCATCGTCATCGTTCGAACTTCCGCCGGAAGAACCGCCGGAAGAACCACCGGAAGAACCGCCGGAAGAACCGCCGGACCAACTGCCAGACCAACTTCCGCTTGAAGAACTGCTAGCAGTATTGTTATTGCTTGAAGCGTTAATCAATATTTGATTATTTAGATGTATTTTAGTTTCATTGGAACTTATACTTATGAGTTCAGCAACTAAGTCTTTTGGCAAAGTTGGATTCATTACTAATAAGTTTGCTATCCAGTCTTTCCATGCTGGAGCGCTGGTTTTGATTAAAGGTTTTGATTCTAGTTCTGTGTATTCTTTGCCTTGGATTTTGATTTTTTCATTCGGAGATACTATCCAGTTAGGTATGACGCTGATTTCGGCTAACTTAGAATGTACGTATAGATCACGAACGGCTAAGGAGCCATCTACTTTTCCACCGCTGTTAAAAACTAAATGAGTAATTTGTGTCTTTGCATCTCCGAATATTCTGGTGCTATCATTATATTTATCGATAACCATTTCATAGACTTTGCAATTTTTTAGATTGATTGTATTAGTTCCACCACCTTCTACAAAAATGGTACCCAATACTGTTACGTTTTCTAAATTTACATTACCTTCGCCAATGCCTTCGGCTAAATATAAATTGTCGGTAATGATAGTGTCTTTTAGGGAAACGTCTTTGGTGTTTATTACTAGGGATGTGTCTAAAAATCCTTTAGTATAGGTGCCCGATTTGTTTAAAATTTCGCCAGATAGCCTAGATACTAATGTGAGAACTTCGGCTCTGGTGATGGGATCGGCAGGTCTGATAGTTCCGTCTGGAAATCCAGAGACGATGCCGTTTAAAACTAAATTATTAACACTTTCTGTTGCCCAACTACTTATGGTGTGAGAGTCTAAAAAAGTATTGAGTGAAAAAACTGGTTTTATGCTGTAAGCTTGAAATAAAGCATACATGGCCTCTTCTCTAGAAACTACTTGATTTGGCCTAAATTCTGTGGAATTGTTATAGTCGTTCATAATTTTTTCTTCGGCTACAGCATTTATGGCGTGAGAATATGTATCGGTTAAAAGCACATCTTTATAAAGATGATTAGAAGATTGAGTATTGAGAGCAAAGATTTTTTGAATCAGTACAGCTAATTCACCTCTGGTCATGTGTTGATCTGGTTTAAATGCTTGTGTAGAGTAGCCGGATATAATTCCGAGATCTGTGAATTTATTTATACTAGAAGAGGCCCAATGGTTTTTAGTATCCAAAAACATTGTAGCCGAAACCTGAGTAGTTAAAGTACTAACTGCTAGGGCCATAGCAAAGGCTTTCCTGATATTTTTACTCATTTTTTCACTCCCTTTAATTGTGTAATAATTTCAATATTTTTATATATGTATCCGTGAGTTAAATGATAGCATAATTTTATACAATAGAAAAGTTATTTTTTTTGGTTCAATGTATTATATTTTTACTAAAATAGCGCACTTAGCCTTCATCTTGAGGAAGGTGGCAGCGTTACTCCACCTTGCCACTTCGTGGCTTTCCTCCTCAGAGAGGAGGACTATACGGATAGAGTAAAAGAGCGAGTGTAGGAGATTTTTTGCATTTGTTCCAGAAATTTACACTTGGATAATACAAATATGTATGGTATGATATTACAGAAAACGGACGACAATAAGAACAGAAGATGCTAGATTTTACATAAAAAAACTCGCTCAAAAAGATGAGCGGGTGGTTTGGTAGTTTCCACCTCGACTATGGAAGATTTTTATTCTGTAGATTGGAGGTGCTGTGGATGGAAATTGATATTACTTGAAAAAATTTTAGTTATGATCCCCTAAGAAAATTTAGGGGATTTTTTTGTTTGAAAAAATATTCTTGTAAAAATATGGAATAGTTTGTATAATAACAGCAAAAATAATCATGGAACATGAAGTATAAAAAATAATGAAACATGAAATAAGAAAGATAGGTTAGGAAAAATATGAAATTAATAATAGCAGAGAAGCCATCGGTGGCCAAGAACATAGTAGATGCATTAAAGATAAGTAAGGGCAGATCAAATGGATATTACAAGGGAAATGGATATATAGTAAGTTGGGCCTTTGGGCACTTAGTAGAATTATTGGACGCTAAAGACTATGATGCTAAGATGGCAAAATGGGCTATGCCGAATTTTCCATTTATACCAAATGAATTTAAATATAGAGTAAAGCACAACAATAAACAGATTGACCCAGGTGCTTCTAATCAGTTAGATATAATAAAGGCTATAATAGAAGATCCGGAAACGGAAAGCATAATCTCGGCTTGTGATTACGACCGAGAAGGGCAAATTATCGGAGACTTAATATTGGAACATCTAAAAGTTAAAAAGCCGGTGTACAGAATTTTGTTAAACGAATGGACAGAAAAGGAAGTCCTAAAAGCTTTGGACAATCTTGTGCCGAATGAAAAAATGATACCGTTGCGAGATGCAGGGATAGCGAGACAGCAAACGGATTGGATGATAGGAATCAATTTAACATCGGTAGCGACATTGAGATATCAGAAACAATTTGGAGAGTTGTACAATATAGGACGAGTTCTGCTACCAACATTAAAGCTAATATACGATAGAGACATAGAGATAGAAAATTTTAATTCTAAGCCGTATTATAAACTAACAGGTGATTTTAATTTTGACAATAAAAAATTTAGTGCAGTATATTCGGAAAAAAAAGATTTGAATAATCCGGATCAGGCGCATAATCAGCAACAAGAAGAAGACAAGGTTAAGAGTAAGAATAAGGGGAAGACAGATAATGATAAGAGTAGCAATAAGAATGAAGGATATATAGATAAGTTTAATAACAAAGGAAAATTAGATGCTTTAGCAAAGGCCATAAAAGGAAACGATGCACACATTATTAAAAAGGATGTGGTATTGAAAAAAGAGTATCCGCAATTATTGTTTAACCTATCAGCATTGCAAGGGCATATAACTAGTAAATTTAAAGGGTTTACATCGGACAAAGTATTAAAAGTAGCACAAAAACTATACGAAAATAAGCACATAACTTACCCAAGGACGGCCAGCAATGTACTAGATGAGACGCTAGTATCAAAGGCCAAAAGCGTGCTAGAGGTTATAAAAAAAGGACGATCATATGAATCCGAAATAGTTTTTAAAAAAAGTCCGAGAGTATTTAATAGTAAAAAAGTAGAAAGCCACAGTGCGATTATCCCAACATATAAGGTACCGAATAATTTAGGTGAAGATGAGAAAATAGTGTATACAGCAATTGCTAATAGATTTATAATGCAGTTTATGCCTGTAGCCGAACATGAAGAAACAACAGTTATCATAAAGGTGGATAAAGCAAACGAAGGAGTATTTATCGCAAAGGGAAGAGTACAAAAAGTATTAGGATATAAAAAGGTAGAGAATGAGAAGAGTAAAGAAGCGATTTTACCGCCACTAAAAGTTAATGATAAAGGGATTTTAGAAAAGACTAAAGTAAGTACGCATAAGACACAGCCACCGCAACCGTATACAGAAAAGAGTTTATTACAAGCCATGGAAACGTGTGGGAAAAACTTTAAAGGGACGGATGCGACGTTAGTAGAAGAAGTGCTGAAAGGGTTTAGTATAGGAACGCCAGCGACTAGAGCAGAGACGATAAAAAAGTTGTTAGCTACAAGCTATGCGGAAATGAACAAAAAAAATATTAATGCTACACTGAAAGGAAGGGCATTAATAGAAACGTTACCAGTCAAGGAACTGATGGACTTAGATTATACGGGCAAATTAGAAAAGACATTAGCGGATATGGAAAAGGGATTAGTAAGCAAAGAGGCATTTTTAGAACATATAAAAGCGTTTGTAATTAATTCTGTAAACACAATAAAGGGTGGGCCGAGGCTAAAGAATGTAGAAATAGGAACAAAAAAGGGTGGTAAAGGGGAAGAGAAGAATAGCAAATCGATTCAGTCGGGAAATACTAGGCCAGAAGCAAACAATATTCAGTCGGGAAATACTAGGCCAGAAGCAAACAATATTCAGTCTGAAAAATTAAGGATAGAAACGAAAGGTGATAAGACGAAAGCAAAGGTAGCGAGTAGAGAAGTAATAGGAAAATGCCCGATATGCCAGCGAGATATAATAGAAGGCTTAAGAGGATATGGATGCAGTGGATATAAAGAAGGATGTAATTTTGTGATATGGAAACAAGATGAAACATTTAAAAAATATAATAAGATACTAAGTAAGACGGCAGCGAAATCATTTTTAAAAAAGAGTACAGCGAATATAAAAGGATTTAAGACAATGAAAGGAACAAAATTTGATGCAAAAGTGAGTTTAGAAATTAATGAGGATAGAAGTATAACTTGGAAATTTGAAAGGTTATAAGTCATGGCAAGTGGCCTGAGAGGTTCTCATGGCATAGCTGAGAACTTAAGAAGCGAATATGAACTTCGCATTTAAACTTTACACTTGTACTTGACCTTAGCCTTACTCTTGAGGAAGGTGGACGCGAAGCGGACGGATAGAGTAAAAGAGCAAAGCGATGCATTTGACCTTGAACTTTGCTTTTTTCCAACTCTATTCGTCAGCTTTGCTTAATAAATGCAAGGTGCACGCTATCTTGCAATGTTGTTACCCCACACATAAATGCGGGGGCTTCCTTGCCTAAGCTTGGTGAAAATTATTTATCTTTAGAGTTTGTGTCAATAATTTTTAATCCACCGGTTGATTGAACCGTGATTGTAGCTAAAGTATTCATGGAATGGTATGCTGCTTCTAATTTGGTCTGAAGTTTTTCGATTTCGTTATGAGCTTTGACCAAATCTTCTATAGCCTGTTGTCTTTCTAAAAAGGCAACCTTTATTTCCCAATCTGTGTTTGATTTGATAACGGCTATTTCGGCCGCTTTCTCTTTGTCAAATTTTTTCGATGCTTCTTTGTAACCTTCTTGTTTAGAATTTGCTACTAATTCTGGAATACTATCTACTTTTAATTTTAGTTGTACTATCTCTTCTTCTCTCTCTTGGATTTTATTTTCTCGTTCTAAAACTAAATCTTCTTTTTGGGCTAATGCCTTTTCTCTTGCATCCTTTTGTTCTTGCCACTGATCATTGTCGATTTTTCGACTACGTGAAGTCTCGTAATTATAATTGTCCATTTCATGGCGAAGTTCTGTTTCTAATTTATTCTTTTTGATTATGTATTCTGATTCTAATTTAGCTTTTTTATCCTCGTATTCTTGATTTAATTTTGAAATATTTTTCTCTATACTTTCTCGTAGGTTTAGTTCATCTATTTCTAAATCCTTAATTATCTTGTTTTTAGCCATAATAATAGCTTCTGAATCGATAAGTATATCGGTAACCCCTTGGATGGATGCTAACTTGCTTTTAGCTTCTTCCATGGCAAATTTTAAATCGTTAAACTGTTCTTGTATCTCTGGTTTTAATATGTCTAGGTCTAATATCTTTTGAGCATTTCTTAACTTTTCTTCTTTAATCATTTTGTCACTGATGTCTTTGATTGTTAGTTTAGCTTCTCGTTCTTTTTTTAATTCTTCTTGTAGTTCGATTAAAACATCCATAATTTGTTGTTTTGTAGATCGTAATGTAACTTCTTTCATTTAAGATGCCTCCTTGAAATGGAACTTGTACAATAAATATTATACCATAATATGAAGAAAAAAACAGTAATTTTTTAAAAATTTATTTACTTTATACGTGTTAAAAATTCCCAATATTTATGCTCACTGGTTATAACTTGGGTAGAAGTTAGATTTATTTTGTTATTACCGATATAAGTTAAACTGGCCGGAAGAATGATACTGACGAGAGTATCGCAACCTTCAAAAACATTTTCGCCTATTTTTACAATTCCATAAGGCAATTCTATATTGGTTAAGCTGATACATTTTCCGAATGCTTTTTTACCAATAGTTATAATGTCCGTCGGTAGTTCTATATCATGTAAAGTGGAGCATCTAGCAAAAGCGTACTTACCGATAGTAGTGATGCGATCAGACATTTCAATATTTAAAAGACTAGTACAACCTTCAAAAATAGATTCACCCAATTCTGTAATGGACGAAGGAATTTTTATAAAGAGAAGGCTAATGCAACCGGAAAAAGCGAAGTCACCGATTTTTTTTAAACCGTTGATTAAATCCACTTGAACGAGACTAGAGCAGCCTTCGAATACGGAATTACCTAAGCTTTTTAAAGAAGGCCCAAGAGTTATATCGATAAGATTTTTACAGCCAAAGAATGCTTTATCCTCGATTAGAATGATAGAATCAGGTATATCTATACTTATTAAATTGTTACAGCCTTCAAACAATTGGGCATCGATAGATTTTAAGCTTTTAGGTAAAGAGATAGTAGTAAGGCTTGTACAATTCCGGAATGATTCTTTACCGATAGATAGAACATTGTGGCCAAGCTCAATGCTAACTAAACTTTGACAATCAAAAAATATTCTATTGCCGATATGAATAACGGTTTCTGGAATTTCGATAGTGGCTAACTTGAAGCAATTTTCAAAAGCGCTATCGCCGATGGTAGTGATTTGCGAACTCATGTCGATAGAAATAAGATCGTAGCAATTGGTAAAAGCTCTTTTCATGATAGATTTAACGGTGTTAGGAAGCTTTAGATGCTTTAGGTTTTTAGATTCATAAAAAGCTAATTCTCCGATACTTTCTATTCCTTCTGGAACTTCAATTATGGATAGATTGCCTTTATAGCGAACTAAAGTTCTTCCGACAATAGAAAATAATTTTTTATCATAGTTATCCATAATAAATTCTTCTTCTTGTGTTGGTAGCTCGGTGGAATTTGAGAGCAAATTTTGATCATTGGTATTTTCTTTTACTATCAATTTTTCGGATACGTCCGTTGGTTCGTCTAATCCAAACTTGGCTATAACAAAACACATAACGACTTTTTGAGCCCAGGTGTTAGGCCACATAGCTTTTCGAGACAGATCGTCTATCATGCTATTAATATTTTTAGCGTCATTTATGGATTTTACATATTTCAATACAAATTTGGCTACTCCTTGCTCTACGCCTAAAAGTAACATTTTCGTATCTTGATTATGTAGGCTGCGTTTTATTAAGATTTTTAATCTAAGATTATCCGAAAATGCTTTTTCACCATATTTTAAATAAAGGTTTCGTAAGACACGTTCTGTTTCCTCCATAAAAAATCCCCCTTTAGAAATTTAAGATAACATAATTATTTTACCTTATTTTTCCAATTTTAACAAGAGGGATGTTAATTCTATAATCTATCCAATTTTCTGCATTCAGCGGTTAATTGCTTAATATAAGTAGTTTGTCTATCGATTTCTACATCTTTATTTTCTAAATTAGCGACTAAAAGGTTAAATTCCTGATTCATGTTAGTCATAAGTCTTTCTTGTAGCTCTTGTTGCAAAGAAACTAATTTGTTTTTAAATCTGACAATTTCGGATTCTAAGCTTTTGCGAGCTTCTTCATAGCAAGTACTAATGGAGTTAAAAAGGGCCTGTTTTAGGGCTGCTTTGTTTGAATTAGTAGTAACTTCACCGCCAAATTTAGAAACTAAATCATTAATGATAAGAGCGGTACCGATTCGGATTAAAGGAAATTCGATACGACTTACAGTTTCGGTTACAATCATTTTAAAAATGGTAGCATCGTATTTTTCATCACTCAAATTGCAATAATTAACAATAGCACTTAAAAGCTTCTGTTTTATGTCCTTTGGATCTATAGCCAGAACAAAAATATATTCTATACGACTTGAAACATCAAAGACGTAGTTTCGTATGCTGTCGGCCACATCCGAGGTAGACCAGTAAGTATAACGTTCAAGATATAAAGAATATTCGGTACGAGAAGTCCCCCATGTTTTCGGCTTAAGAAGTTCGCTAGCAGAAACTTTGTAAGCTTTGGTTTTAGTTTGGGTACCGACGCTTTTTTGAATGACATTATATTTTTTACTAAGCATTCTTATATCTCGTACAGCCCGTATTTTTTCGGTTTCCAATCTATCAAAGCATTCGCCGAAGATAGAAATAAGAGCAGATTTTAGAGCAGTGGATTGAAGTGAAATTTCTTGTTTTTGAGACATGATTTGTTCTTTATCCATGGAAGCTAAAATATTACTTTGTAGGGATGCTTTATTTTTGAAATTAGCTAACGTTTCTAAGACATGATTAATAGCTTTAGGCAAAAAGCTGGATGCTTTTTCAGTTAAAAGTTCAGACTTCAACATTAAGACATCTTTAAAGCGTTCTTTGGCGGCATCGATATTAGCTATTCTCATAAATTCGTCAGGCTTATTTTTTAAAAAAGGCATGAAGGCCTCATAAACATTTTGTTCTTCCTGTGAATATTCGGCTACACTTTTAGTCATCATATTTTCGATAATAGATGAGACTAAGATAGGGTTTTTACATTCGTTCACAGCCTTTAATAATGTGGTAGAAGTTATTTCTTTTTCATATTTTTCGGCTTGACTAATGGCTCTAGATCTTAATTGATTATTTATAATTTCTAGTGCTTCTGTAATGTCCGAAACTTTGTTGGGATCCATTTCATCGTTATCTGAAGAAAGGTTGTCTGAGGCCTTTTCATTATTGTCCGAAGAAAGTTGGTTTGCGGCCATTTCATCATTGTCCGAAGCTTCGCTTGAATCCACTTCATTATTTGCTGAAACTTTTAGGATATCCCTTAAGGCGCTGTCCACTTTACTACCTATTAGAACTAATTTGTTTACAAATTTTTGTGGCAATTGTGCAAACAATAACTCCCAATCACTATTATCTAAGAAACTACTAGCTGGACTTAAAAAGAATATTATGTCGCACTCTTCTAAATAAATTTTTGTGTTGACCGTCCTAGATATTATTGTATCATTTATGCCGGGCGCATCTACTATGGTAAATCCTTTAAATATTTCATCCGTTAAGTATACATTTACATTTTTTACAACCGCCGTATATTCGCCGTCTTCACTGATGTATTCGGATAAATTTTTTATTAACTCATTCGAAGTATCAAATTTTATCGTAGCTATGTTACCTATATACTCACTTATTTTTAAGTCCTTTTCTTTGGCCATGTCCACTAATTCTCGAGCCGTTATAAATATTTCTTCTTCTATATCTATCATGGAGTTATCGAGTATATTATTCCATTCTTCCTTAGAGTAATATTCTACTTCTATATAGTTTTCTGTGGCATATTCCATTTTTGTAAGAATGGCCGTTTTTGGTGTGGAAGAACTAGGTAAAATGGATTGGCCGTCAAATAATAATGTATTTAAAAATGATGATTTGCCCGCCTTTACTTGGCCAATAACCCCAATTGTTAACTTTTGATTTTCAGCAAAAAATTTTGCGATTTTTTTCTTATAACTATCCTTGATATTGTATAGCTGATCTAAGTCTACCTCGTCGGCCTTGTCTTCTAAATTAGCAATGATTCCATCCAATAATTCTATAAAGTGATTAAATTTGTCTTGCGCTTGTCTAGTATCTATTTTAAACATTTAGGGTCTCCTTTATCTGAAATGTGCCAGATTTGTTACTGCTATCTCTTACCTCTATATCATCCATGAAGTTTCTAGTCGCATTCAATCTTTGAATATTGTCGTAATTTATTGGTGCTACTTTAAATCCTTTAAACTTGCAATCGATTATGTTAACTTCTATACAATCATGAATTTTTATGCCTTTATTATGGCCATAGAAATGACAGTTGATTAATTGCAAATTATCTATTCTAGATATATCTAAGCCTTTTGTCAAATTTATCCGAACTCCAACTAATCGGATAGTTTTTCTATCTCGGATATAATAAGTGTGCCCGTACAAATCGAAGTAATTACCTAAATGTATTTTGTTATTGACTAAACTAACTACGGTTAACTTATCTTTGGCTCTTATTACAGTTAACTTTTTAGTTTCTCTAAATTCTCGTCTTAAAGTGTTGGCGCAAGTATATCTCATGTCAGACCATAAAAGGTATTTTAGAATACCATGTTCTAAAATTCTATTTACAATTTTTAAGAGAAAGTCTAATTCAAATTCATTTATTTGTAATGTATCAATTATTTTAGCTAAAAAGGTATCCCTTTCATAAGTAGGATTCATAAAGTACGCCATAGAAAGTAAATCTAGAGCAAAAACATATTGATATTGATTTTTTGATAATTCAGCCATAAACGAAAAATAAACTTCTTTCGTAATCTTACAGGATTGTCTCATATACTCTTCAAACGTATGCTCAGCATTGACAGCTTGGATTATTTGCTGGATTAAAAACCGATGCTCATCCAAGATATCTCCATTAACTCTAATCATCAAGCAAAGCATTTGAAAATAGGTATTTTTCATCTGATTTGTAGCAATAACAAGCTTATGCGACAAAATCGGATATCGTTGAATAGCCTTGAAGGATGAGTAAGAAGTAGAAGTTAATTTGTTAATAACCATTTGAAATTGTGTTTGCTGAAAATGCTTTAACTGATTTTTCGTATTTGCATCAGGAGTTTTTGAAAGTACATTTTTAATTGAGGTATTATTTTTTATACTATGAAGTTTACTATAGCTATCTAGCCATTTTGCTACATCCTGATTAACATGCGATATCAGTTCTATTTCACTTGGCAAGGGCAAATCTATTCCCACGGTATCACCTATTAGCTTTAAGTGAGTAAAAAATTCTATTTGTAACATGCGCATACCTTCGTTTACATCTAATAAGCTAATTACATTTTTTCTTATTTCTTCTACTACTAATTCTAGTGGCTTTAAAGCCTCATCCGGTAGACTGTCCATCTGAGTTAAAGATTTATTCAGGCATTGTAATTTGTGCCGACCTTTTTCTATCTCTGTTTCGTAAAATTGATGACACTGTACAAATAAAAACTTAAAGTTTTTAGCAAAGTTAGAATTATGCGTGATATCATTCCAATGGCGGAAATACTCTTTTAATTTTGGAGTATCATAGCCATCTAAATTTTTTGTAGAAGTGAACAATATATCCAAATATTCTATACCTTTAGCACGCAATATTTTTTGGATATTATCCTTAATATTCTCTAGTTCAACTCTAGCTTTTTTATCAGACTTACTTATAATGATAATCTTTGGGATATCTTCACGGAGCGAATGAATAAGATTTAAGTCATCGTTTGACAAAGAGTTTTGCTCAGCATCGACGAACCACAATATAAAGTTTGCGCTATTAAGTTGTTCACGGATAACAGCCTCATCGGTATTTTTAGAATAATCTTCAGTATTCGGCTTAGCATAGCCTGGCGTATCCAAAAAAGCGAGGTTAGAATAGACTTGCTTCGGAGATTCCAATAGTAGGCTACTAACTATATGACCCAATGTTAAAGATTGAGAAACAGTTGCGCCATCGCATTCTATTTTGCCAAAACCATAAGCGATATTTTTAATTTGGCGTGGAATAATTTCAACTCTGTTGTTAAAAATATTTATCACGCTAACTTTATGTCTCTCTGCATTTATCACATAAGTCGGTATAGAAGTCGATGGATTAACGTCTTCCGGCAAGGCATTTTCACCATTTAGGGCATTTAAAAAAGTAGATTTTCCGCTAGAAAAGCCACCGCCGAGAGCAACTACGTTTTTACCGATTAACTCTTTATACAAAATGAAATCTTTAAATTGCTGAAATCCGAGTTTAAAATCATTATATAGAGAATAAAAGTTAGGTGGAGCATTTCGATTAGCTAATTCTGGCAACCGAATATTTATAATTTCTTCTAATTCTGCAAAGTTCAAATGATTATTATTAGGATTTTCAATAATTTGACCTATTAATTTTAAATTGTCAAATAAGATTTTTTCAATGTTCATGACATATCTCCTTTATCTTTGTACATGTTGGCTTACTAAGGTTAATCGTTGCTACTCTTGATAATTTTTAGAAAAATTTGAAGAGACTAAGCTAAGAGATTTGTCACTAGCCAATTGATGCAACCCATCATCGAAATAAAAAAGGTCGGCGCTACTTATTTGAATAATAGACTTTAAATTGTCAAATAAGATTTTTTCAATATTCATGACACATCTCCTTTATCTTTTGTACATGTTGACTTGCTAAGGTTAATCGGTTCTGCTCTTGATAATTTTTAGAAAAGTTGAAGATACTAAGCTAAGAGATTCGTCACTAGCCAATTGATGCAACTCATCATCGCAATAAACAAGGTCGGCGATACTTATTTGAATGATAGACTTTAAATTGTCAAATAAGATTTTTTCAACATTCATGACACATCTCCTTTATCTTTTGTATATGTTGGCTTGCTAAGATTAATCGGTTCTGCTCTTGATAATTTTTAGAAAAAGTTGAAGATACTAAGCTAAGAGATTCGTCACTAGCCAATTGATGCAACCCATCATTGCAATAAACAAGGTCGGCGCTACTTATTTGAATGATAGACTCTGCAATTTCGGACATGCCATCCGCCGGATTGTAGTAATCATCATCATGAATTATCTCGGATTCATTTTCTAATTCGTGGATTGGAGGATTTATAGTACTAGAATTTATATCTAAAAAGGCTTTTTCTAGCATTCTAAATTCTGTTGTTAAGGATTGGTTAAATAAGGCCTTAAACTCGCCAACTCTTTTAGAAATAGAAATAGATAATTGATATCTTATATCTTGTAATACAGATATAAGCAGTTTTCTTAATACTGGGCTTATCGCATTTTTGGATTCATATTTTTTAGCGCAAACTTCTTTTATAAGATCAATGGTAGCAATGCTCATGGGCGGCAATTCAATCGTATAATCCTCTTTATTTATTACATTTACAATAACTTTATCTCGGATAAACATATTTATTGTTATTGTATTAACGATCCGTGTTATATGAAGTTGAATTAAAGGTGCTATGTGCGCTTTTATACTTTTTATTATAACGTTTCTGATTATCCCATTTATTTGCGCCTGAATGTTTTGTTGATTATATACCATAAGTAACATGATTTTTTCGCACTCTTCTAATCCATACGCTAAATCTTCTACTATATTGACTATAAGCTCTAAACTGTTATTTTCCAACTCTTTAAATTCTGCATTCGTAGCTTTGGTGGCCAATTGATATTGATCCTGAAGTTGGGTTTCTAAAATTGTTAATTCTTCTTGTGTAAAAGAATTGTTATACGCTTCTAAATATCTTAGTGTATTTCCCGCTTCGGACCGTATTGCTTGGGATAGCTTATTTAGTTTAATTCGCATAGCCTTAATATGTAATTTCTCTAAGTACTCGGCTACTTCCTGAATTTCGGATTTATTACTACTAGTAAAACAAAAATCTATTTTATTAACATCTACGTACTTACTTAATAATTTTTTAAATTTAGTAAAGTTATTTTCTAATACATCTCTACTTATTTTATCGGTTTTTGTTATAATAATTCCAATGGAAATTTTATATAATTTTAATTCTTTTAGAATGTTGATCATGGTTGTTTTTAATGTCAGGTCCTCCGCCGAAAATGCTATCATATACGCTATGGCCTCGTTCATATATTTCATAGCAAAGTTGTGAGCATCGGTCCCTGTGTCAAATCCAGGTATGTCGACTAAGATTAAATTATTTACAATAGCCAAACGACGGTTGTTTAACTCAAACTTCACTTTTTCTACTTCATTTACTGATAGAGAAAGTTTTTGATACTCGCTAATTGAACATTGCAAAACTTGTCCATTTTTATAAATTATCTTGACCGGATTCTTTAGCCCACCTTCTGTGTGTGTTACTTCGCTAATTACGGATGTTTGAGAAATTATATTTTCTTTTAACAATCCTTTGTGCCCAATTAAATGGTTGATAAGAGCACTTTTGCCGACACTAAATTTGCCGATTAAAGGAACATAAGATTTAAAGTTTAACGATTCTATTCTCTTAAACTCGGCATTAGATAGTTTATAATGATTGTTGATCTGCTTTAATTCATTAATTATTTCGTACATTAAAACCCTCTTTTCTAGTTAAAAAATTTTAATACTTTGGCTAATATAATATAACATATTCGAGAAAAGATTGCTAGATAAATTTTAAAGCTGGATAAAAATAGTATTGCGACTTCACTCGGACAACAAAAAAATGGCTGAGAGGTAAAAAAAAACGAGCTACCCTTTTTTGGTAGCTCGTTTCCCGATTTAGGGGTTATTCGTGCGACAGCCCCTAAATTATTCCTACGTGAGAATTTACTTTAACTTTACCAGACAAGCCGTAAAGCCCCTAGCTTTAGCTATGGGGATATAAGGCTATTAAATTTTTTTTCAAAGGATGTTTATATCTTTTATTTTTTGGATATACTTTAAATACAACTGAATATAAACGGTTGCTAGAAGTAGTCATTTCTAGCGTAAAATATTCAATGCACCGAAAATGTTTCTAAAG
>LNZM01000067.1 GCA_002007295.1 Candidatus Epulonipiscioides saccharophilum
ATAAGATTTCCCATTCGAAAGAAGTAAGACCCCTTGTAGATTACAAGGTTGATAGGTTGGAGGTGTAAGCGTGGTAACATGTGAGCTGACCAATACTAATGGTTCGAGGGTTTGACCTAAAATGGTTAAGAATGTAGAGAAATAAAAAATCTGAAAAAATTGTGTTTAGTTTTGAAGGTATAATAATCCTCGATAGCTCAGCGGCAGAGCATTCGGCTGTTAACCGAAGGGTCGTAGGTTCGAACCCTACTCGGGGAGCTTTCAATAAAGTAAGTAAGGCCCATTGGTCAAGCGGTTAAGACACCGCCCTTTCACGGCGGTAACGGGAGTTCGATTCTCCCATGGGTCATTTTGGTGATGATGCGACTTTCGGAAACACCCGTTCCCATATCGAACACGATGGTTAAGCTGAAGACGGCTAAAGGTACTTGTTTAGAGACGAATAGGGAGAATAAGTGATTGCCAAATTTAAAAATGGCGGCATAGCCAAGTGGTAAGGCAGAGGTCTGCAACACCTTCACCACCAGTTCAAATCTGGTTGTCGCCTATATTTCGTATTGAAGAAGTGGAAAAGATAAATCTTATTCACTTTTTTTTTGTACATAAATATGATAGAAGTATAAAATATAGTGAAAGAAAAATTAATTAAATAACAAATGCGTTTGAAAAAAAAGATCTGTTTAATAAAATTATATTAAGGGCGTAAAGCCCACTCCTTTAGGAGTGGGAGTTTCAGTAAAATAAAATATATTGTCGTAGTTGACTTATCATATTTTAAAAAGAGTGGACAAGAATATGCTATATGTGTTATTATAGTTATAGATTACTTTAGTAAAGAAGTAGTAGAAACTTGTCATTATATCGATGCAATTAATATACCGTATATTCCTAGTTATTTAGCGTTTCGAGAAGTACCAATATTTTTAAAAACTAATAAACAATTAAAATATGAAATAGATGTATATATGTTTGATGGCAATGGCTATTTACATCCAAGACATATGGGTTTAGCTACTCAGGCAGATATTATATTAAATAAGCCAACTATTGGCGTTGCGAAGAGTTATTTGAAGATAGAAAATAATGAATTTATCATGCCAGATATTCAAAAAAATTCTTATACAAAAATGATTATAAAAAATGAGATATATGGAGTTGTTCTACGTAGTCAAACTAATGTAAAGCCGATATTTCTATCTATTGGGAAGAACATAGATTTAAAAATAGCTATGAACATAGTAAAAGAGTTAATAGGAAAAGAAAGTCGAATACCAATAAGATTAGCAGATATAGAGGCAAATAGATTAAGAAGGGAAATAGTAAAAAGTGAGTAAAGTAATAATTTATATTGCTATGAGTTTAGACGGATATATAGCAGATATAAATGGTGGAGTAAATTGGTTAAAAGGAGATGGAAGTGAACCGGATAATGCGGGTAGTTATTTTAAATTTATAGATACTATAGATTCTATAATTTTAGGATCTAAGACTTATAATCAAATTATAACAGAATTATCGCCTAATAATTGGCCATATAAGGGCAAGCAAACTTATGTATTAACTTCTAATAAAAAAAAATATGATGAAATAAATTCAATGGAAAAAGTTGAATTTATAGATCAAAATATTAAAGATTTTATTATAAAAATTAAAGCCGATACAAGTCAAAATATTTGGATTTGTGGTGGCGCTAATATTATTAATCAAGTTTATGACCTAGTGGATGAATATATTATATCAATTATTCCAACACTTTTAGGAAGTGGAATCCGTTTATTTAAAAATAATAAAAAAATTGACTTAAAATTAGTATCAACTACAGTATACAATGGGATCGTAGATTTAAAATATGTGAAAAAGTAATAGATATTCGAAAGGATTTTGCAAGTGATTAGATTTATAAAAGAAACAGACATTGAACGAGTTTATGAAATTTATAGTTATTATGTAACATATACAGAGGCCAGTTTAGAAATAGAAGCACCAACATTAGAGCAGTTTAGAAAACGAGTAAAATCGATAATGAAGACGTATCCGTATATAGTATATGAATCAAAAGATAAAAACATTATAGGTTTTGCTTATGCAACCAAGTTTATGGATAGAGAAGGTTATAAGTATTCTGTAACTACCTCCATCTATCTAGATCCCCATTTTCTCGGAAAAGGAAAAGGTGAACATTTATATAAATCATTGTTAGCGTTATTAAACGTACAAGGCTTTTATACAGCTTATGCAATAGTAACAAAATCCAATGAAAAAAGTATGGACTTTCATGAAAAAATAGGATTTGAACCAGTTGCTGAACTTGATCAAATTGGTTATAAGTTTAATAAATGGATTGACACAATATATTATGCGTATCCAATTAAATCGTTGACAAAGTTTCCAGAGCCGATAAAAAGTATAAACACTATAGATTTTATAAAATTCTTTTAAAACAAAAAGGGTCAACTATTACGTTATTGACCCTTTTTTAGTTTCTAAAATATAAGCTAATAAAACTTATTTCTATAAAACTTTTGAGATTTTTTAAAACATAATAATGCTACAATCATAGATAAGGTTGATATTATACATAATAAACTCAAATCTATAGAATAGGTTTCGGATAAATTAAAATAATCTTCAGTTAAAGCAATAGAAGTTTCTACTTGAGGAATAATATTTGAAGATAGTAAAAGAGTTTCAGAAGAGCTTTCGAAACTTTCTTCAATTGAATAAGAATTTATATCTATATATTCCTCACAGGCTACGATTTGATCAAATCCTAATGAAGATAGAGAGCAATAAATAAGAATAATAATCGATACTTTAGGCAAAACTTCTTTTACGATGAAAGCTGTAGCTTTTTTGAAATTTGATATAAATTTTGATCGATGAAACCAAATATAAAAACAACCACTAAATAGCAGAAAATCTGGTGTAATATATAAAAATTTATTTAGTAAAGCTAGATCTGAGAAAACTTTAAATCCATGCATTAATACATTTAAATCAATTAAAATTATGGGCAGAGAAAGCGTTGCTTTTGTAGTATATGATTTGCGTTCAGTTGGATTCGATATGAAACTATTAAAAATCATTTTAATTTTTTCTATGATCAATTTGGAATTTATTACTAAATAGATTAATAAGGCTAAAAAAGCAAAGGTTCTAATCCAATTTACAAATAATATTCCAATTATTAATTTATCAAATATTACAATTAATAAACCTGCGATGCCTAATTTAATTAAAGTAGATAAATGGCTCATAATAATTTTGATATTCTACATCTCCTTTCTTTGATTAGTGTATTTTATTCTATTCCAAGAAAGAAGATTTTATAACTAATAGCATCAAATCAAATGAATTATATGTAAGAGATATATTGTACAACAAATTTTGAATTTAAACAAGTAGTAAAGTTTTCCACATATTATCATTATAAAATGAATAAAATTCAATAAATTAATGTAATACTTTTACATGCAAGGTTGATTTTTGTCAACGTACATGGTATATTTAAAAAAAAATATAAAAGGAGCTTTTATGAACTATAATTATAATTTAATAGAGAAGAAATGGCGTCAAAAATGGAAAGAAAACCCTATTAATCAAAAAACACCTCAAAAGGAAAATTATTATTGCTTAGATATGTTTCCTTATCCATCTGGTAATGGATTACATGTGGGACATTGGAGAGGATACGTTTTATCGGATGTTTGGTCTAGATATCAAATTTTAAACGGTAAATATGTTTTGCATCCGATGGGATGGGATGCTTTTGGTTTACCGGCCGAAAATTATGCAATAGCAAAAAAGATGCATCCGGCTATCGCTACAGCAGATAACGTAAAAACTTTTAAAAGACAATTAGAAGAAATAAGTGCAATATATGATTGGGAAAAAGAAGTTAATACAACAGATCCAGAATTTTATAAATGGACTCAGTGGATATTTTTGAAAATGTTTGAAAATGGACTAGCTTACGAAAAAGAAATGCCAATAAATTGGTGTCCATCCTGTAAGACAGGTTTAGCAAACGAAGAAGTAAAAGAAGGCTCATGTGAGAGATGTGGGACGACAGTAACCAAAAAAAATCTTAGACAATGGATGCTAAAAATAACAGCATATGCTGGGAGGTTATTAGAGGATCTAGCAGATTTAGATTGGCCAGAAAAAGTAAAGAAGATGCAGGCAGACTGGATTGGGAAAAGTTACGGTGCGGAGATAGATTTTAAGGTTGATGGATTAAAAGACACAATTAAGGTGTTTACTACAAGACCGGACACTCTTTTTGGTGCGACATTTATGGTATTGGCCCCAGAACATGAATTAGTATCAAAATTAGTAACAGAAAACAAGAAAGAAGAAACTGAAAAATACGTATTCTTAAGCAGTACAAAATCATCTGTAGACAGAATGACGGATAAAGAAAAGACAGGAGTTTTCATTGGAAGATATGCTATTAATCCGTTAAATGGTAAAAAAGTACCGATTTGGATTTCGGATTATGTTTTAGCCGATTATGGAACTGGTGCTATAATGTGTGTACCAGCTCATGATACAAGAGACTTTGAATTTGCTAAAAAGTTTAATTTACCGATAATACCTGTTATTTCAAAAGACGGTGTAGCCACAGAATTGTTGGAAGCATATACAGAAGAAGGTATTATGATAAATTCTGGACAATTTAATGGAATAAAATCTAATGATGCAAAAAATGTTATAGGTGATTATTTAGAAGCTGAAAAGATTGGAAAGAAAACAACAAATTATAAATTAAGAGATTGGGTATTTTCAAGACAAAGATATTGGGGAGAACCGATACCTATCGTACACTGTGATAAATGCGGAGTAGTTGGTGTTAAGGAAAGTGATTTACCTATTACTTTGCCAGATGTTAAAAGTTATGAGCCAACAGGAACCGGAGAATCACCGTTAGCAGCAATAACGGATTGGGTTAATACAACTTGTCCAAAATGCGGTGGGCCAGCTAAACGAGAAACGAATACTATGCCTCAGTGGGCGGGTTCATCTTGGTATTTTTTAAGATATGCTGATCCTCATAATAAAAATGAATTGATAAGTAAAAAAGCTATGAAAGAATGGTTACCAGTTGATATGTATGTTGGTGGTATAGAGCATGCTGTTTTACATTTACTGTATGCTAGATTTTACACCAAATTTTTACAAGATATAGGTGTAGTAGATTTTAAAGAACCATTTACTAGACTTTTTAATCAAGGTATGGTTACAAAAAATAATATCAAAATGAGTAAATCAAAAGGAAACGTCATATCACCAGATGATTTAGTAAAAAATTATGGATGCGATTCACTACGAATATATGAGTTATTTATCGGGCCACCAGAATTAGATAGTGAGTGGGACGATAGAGGGATAGAAGGCGTTCATAGATTTTTAAATAAAGTATGGAGACTTGTAACAGAGAACAAAGCAATATCTAGCAATGCAGAATTAGAAAGAGAATGTCATAAACTTATCTATGATATAACGACTCGTATGGAAGCCTTTAACCTAAATACTGTAGTAAGCGGATTTATGGAGCATACAAATAATTTATTAGACCTTCAAAAGAGATTTGGAGGGATAGATAAGAAAACGATAGAAACATTGTTAGTTCTTTTAGCTCCAATTGCTCCTCATATTAGTAGCGAACTATTTGAAATAATTGGACATAAGGATTCGATATTTGACCAAAAATGGCCAGTTTATGATAAAAAGAAAATGGAAGATAAAGAAATAGAGATAGTCATACAAGTTTCAGGAAAAATGGCGGGCAAGTTAAAAGTATCAAAGGATACAGCAGAAAGTCAAATAATTTTAGCGGCAAAAGAGTTGGTAAAGGCTAGATTGGCTAACAAAAATATTATAAAAGAAATTTATGTACCAGGACGACTAGTTAATATTGTAGCTAAATAATTTTTTATAGGGGGGAGTAAAATACCCCCTTTTAATCATGGAAGAAAATTAAACATTTTATCTTCAAAAGCTTGAGGTGAAAACATAAGAATAACTAAGTCAGGCTGTGCTGTATTTATTTGTTCAACTAAGTTAGAAGGAGTATTTTTTCTTAAATCCACCATATGAACCTCATTATAATGTAGAGATAAGAAAGGTCCGACGGGTCGAGCAAAAGAATCTCTGACTAAAAATATTTTTTTGTTGTTTGTAGCAAAATGATTAGTGATTTTGAGATAATCTACATCCCATCCTAAATATATCTCATAAATATTAGTTTGATATTCTTTGTCTAAAGCTATATTTGCTTGAGTATGCATAAGTGTTTCATCGAATGTACCAGTTTTATTAATTTTTTTTGTGGGTATCTCTATAGTTAAAGATGTATTGAACTTTGGATATATTATAGTGAAATCATCGGCACCTACAAAACATTCACCAGTTCTAGCACCACGTGATCCCAAAAATATATTAGAGTATGTATCCCAATGATAATTAGTAGCATTGTGAAAGAATGGATCTGGATTATGATCTAAAATCATGGATATGAAATTTGTTATCTTGATAGTAGACCAAAATGCTGCTTCTATCTTGAAATGATGATCTGTTTTATAAAATAATTCATAATGGGATAATCCATCTGCTACAACCTCATGACGTAAATCTAATATAGGGATAGAAGTTAATTGATAAATTAGGTTGTCCGCATTTCGATTAGCAAAAGTTTCGTAACCTAAAGGTAACTCGAAATCGGTGGATAATTTATGGGGTGCTTGGACGTATACAAATGGAATATTTAATTCATTTAAATAATTGCTAAATTCCAAAGTATTCAAAGCATAAGCGGTAGTATCAATTTTTTCTATAGATTCTGTTAGATAGTTGTTGGAAAGCTTAATTACTCTATTAAGTTCTTTATGGTCTAAAAAATTGGCTACCAATGCATTAAGATTGATATAATATTGCTTATGTAAAAAATTTTCAGAAAATAGTTTTTCTACATGTTGATTGGCCTCTTGAATAGAATTACTATTTAATCTAGAATGAACATATTGGTCGAAAAAAATATCCATATTTATAACATTGATTAAAAATAGGATGCAAAAAAATAATAGAGCTGTCATAATAAAATCCTCCATTTTAACTAAAAAAGGTGTGACATTAGAAGACTATTGCAAAAAATGCTGTAATAAAGGCTAAAACACCAAATAAAACATTCAGGCTACCAACTATAAATTGAGAATGCTTAAAACAACCCTTAGCAATTCTAAAATTTAGTAAACCGAGTAATATTAAGTTAATATGGTTTGTAGTATCTTCGTCAAAAAAAATATTAAATCCAAAGATAGACATTCCTACAAAAAGTAAAATAATAGAGACTAATGTAATTTTAAAAAATTGTAAATTAATTTTGATCATCCCCCCTTAATTATTTATCGATAAAATAGATGAAATATTATAACGTGATAGCCAAAATGAAAAATTAAATTAAAAATCAAGTGAATCCCAAAAGGATTTCCAATTATCAGAAATATCTTGCCAAATATCTAAGGTATTTTCCCATCCTGCCTGCCATTCTTCAGAGAATTCCTCTAATCCTTGATCTAAATTATCTGATATATTGTACCAGTTAATATCAGTATTATCATAACTCATTTTAAATTCTACACCAAGTTTAGGACCCCATTCGCTTTTCCAATTATCTAGCCATTCATTAGTGATAGCAGTTAACTCAAACTCGAATGTTTCGATCAATTCCGGTTGAGTAATATTATAATCAGAATATAAAGAGGAAGTTGCATTATCCAATACTATATCAATTTCATCTTCGAGTATACTGATAAATTCATGCCAATCTTTTATATCCAGATGATAAATTAAATCTTCTATACCATGCGAATAAACTAATTGTTTAAAATCAATTTCTAATTCATAAAAGTCTGCTAGTGTAGAATTAATAAAGTCATCCCATTCTAAGCCTTCTAAGCAAGGTTCTAAGGCCTCGTTTAAATCAACCAAAGACTCCCAGTAAGAATGAGATTTATTAGAAGTTTCAATTTGTATTGGTGTTATAGGTACTTCTAACTCAGTAGCATAGCCATTGGCGCCTAAATTAGAAGAAAGAATTTCGCCTGTTTGAGCATCCAATGTACATTTAAATAATTGATAGAAGGAAAATCCAGAAAAGATTACAGGAGAAAAAAATTCTATATGTAGAGTACTTTGGTCATCTGTTGAGTTTATTTCAGAAATAGTAATATTTTTTGGATCTACATTTACATAATCGGCCACTATAGCCGTAGCTGTGCGTTCGAATAAATGTGAATCGGCTAATATATTCGTAGACATGGTTAAGAAAAGAGAAGCTAAAAGACATATTTTTTTCATAATTTTTAATCCTCCATTAAGTAAATAATTAAAAATCGAATGAATTTATAAATGATTGCCAAGTTTCGGTAGCTTCATTGAGTCCATCATCCCATGTTTCAGATAAACTATCCCATCCTTCTTTTAATTTATTGGTAATATTATTCCAATCAATATCAAAATCCCATTTAGAATGAAAATTAAAGTCTAATTTTGATCCCCATTCATCCTTCCAATTATCTAGCCATTCGTTAGCTGCATACTCCAATTCAAGTTCAAAAGCATTCAATAGGTCACCACCTAAATAAACTTTATTAAGAACATTACGTTTTGTTTCTTGGATGAATACTTCAATGTTATCTTCCACTATTGTAAGAAGATCGGACCAATCATCTGCGTTAATCTCATTAAGTAACATAGCAGAGTGATCTTCTTGAAAGTTATATGTTAATCTCTCTAAATCATTATCAAAACTATCTAAATTATCATATAAAGAATTAATTAAATCATCCCATTCCATACCTTCTAAATAAATATTTAATTTATCAGTTAATTGGGTTAAAGTTTCCCAACTAGCATACTCGTTGTCATCAAGCTTTATTGTTACTGGGTTTATAGGGGTTTCTAATTCGTTAGTATAACCGTTTATACCGAGATTACTTGATATAATTTGTCCTGTTTTTCTATCTAGTGTACATTTTGATAATTGATAAAAAGAAAAATCAGCAAAAGTGATTGGTGAAAAAAATTCTATATTAATAGTATCTGTTTGATAATCGACTTTTACTTCGGAAATATTAACATTTTTTGGATCAATATCAAAATATTTTGTAGCAATAGCTACGGCATTGCGTTCGAATAAAATTGGATTAGCTAACAAGGAAGTAAAGCTAGTAATACAAAGCGTTGCTAAAAAACATATTTTTTTCATAGTTGTAAAGCCTCCTAAATATTCATAGATTAATTTTTAATAATTAAATTTTTCGAGGAGTATTTTGTAATTTTTTCTATGTAGCTATATATTCTATGTACAATCCTTTTTATAAATGTCAAAAAATTTTGAATATAAAAAAGCTACACCTAAAATATAGATGTAGCTTTTTAGTTAAAAATTATTTATATATTTTTTTAGTCATCCCATTCGTCATCATCGTCGTTGTCATCATAATCATCGTCATCATAATCGTTGTCATCATAATCATCGTCATCATAATCGTTGTCATTATAATCATCGTCATCATAATCGTTGTCATCATAATCATCGTCATCATAATCGTTGTCATCGTAATCATTGTCATTATAATCGTCGTTATCATAATCATCATCGTCATCATCATAATTGTCGTCATCGTAATCGTCGTCGTCATCATCGTCCCAATCAAATTTATCATTATTGTCCCATTGATTGTTATCAGAATCATTGAAATTTTCAATATCTAGATCACTAGAAATGATACGACCGGTTATGGCATCCAATTCATAGTCGTATTCTTTATAAACGGTTTGATTATTTACTACAGTTTTAACAAAAAATTCAAGTTCTAATTCAGCTAATCCGTCATCATAATCTAATTCTGTTTTTACAAAAATGGCATCACTGAATTGTACTTTAGCATGATTTAGGACTATATTTTTAGCTTCAGATTCAGATAAATATTTAACATTACCGGTCCAATTATTATCTTGGTTATCATATCTATCGTCGGTACCATCCCAGTCTTTATCAGGGATACTATTGTTAAATTCTTCTATATCCCAGTCTAAGGATAAAATAGCGCCGTTAAAAGCATTTAAATCGTAATCATATTCTTTATAAACAGATATTCCATTAATGGAGAAAGGGACAAAAAATTCTAAATCAATTTCGTGTTTACCATTTTCGGTATCTAACTC
>LNZM01000068.1 GCA_002007295.1 Candidatus Epulonipiscioides saccharophilum
CAGACATTAGTCGAGACTTAAAGTATGGGCCAAACATAAAAGACTGGCCAGAAATGAGTCCATTAACTGATAATATATTGATAGAAATAACATCGTTTATTGATGATCCGGTTACAACAACAGATGAATTGATACCGTCAGGAGAAGCGTCGTCGTATAGATCTAACCCGCTAAAATTAGCGGAGTTTGCGTTATCTAGGCGAGATCCGGGATATGTGGGTAGAGCTAAAGAAAATAAAGAATATGAAAAAGAGCGTAAAAAAGGAGTAGATCCGCAAACAATAAGTCCGAAATTAAGAAAGATTTATGAGAGAATACAAACGTTAAGCGGATTTGAGGATATATCAGCATTGGAAACCGAAATAGGTAGCGCAGTCTATGCTAATAAACCAGGAGACGGTTCGGCCCGAGAACAAGCGGCCAGCTGTCAACGTGTATTAGGAGGTATAGCGAATATCGCCAAAGAATACGCCACTAAAAGGTATAGATCTAATTTAATAAATTGGGGCATGTTGCCATTTGTGCTAAAGAGTAATCCGAAGTTCCGTGTAGGAGATTATATATTCATTCCGAGCATAAGAAAAGCTATTGATGAAGGTTCGGATATAACCGCTTATGTAATTGGTGGATATTTAAAAGAGATTACTTTATCCTTAGAAAATTTAACAGATGAAGAGAAAGAGATAATAAAAGAAGGTTCATTAATAAACGTAAACAGAAAGAAAAAGATACAGAAAGAATTAGAGCAGGCAAAATTAGAATTAGAGCAAGCAGAATTAGAATTAGAGAAGGTAGAATTAGAATTAGAGCAGGTAGAAGTAGAATTCAAATAGGTAGAATGAGAATTAGAGCAAGCAGAATTAGAATTAGAGTTGAAAAAAGAGTTAGATAAAGAAGAATAATTATGTTATTTTTAGCTCTCTCTAGAGGATAAAATTTAGAGAGAGCTTTTATTTTTTTTTAAAAAGTGCAATTTTGTGGTATAAAAATGGTAATATAAGGTTAGTACTATAGAAGCTAAGTTATACAGTTAATCGGATAAGGATTAACATAAAAAATATTTATAAATTAAGGAAGACGAAATATGATAGAATTAGGAAAAATACAAGAGTTAGTAGTAGTGGAGGAATCGGAGTTTGGATTATATTTAGGAGAATTGCCATTTGATCCGGATTTAAGCGAGAAAGTTTTGCTACCGAATGCAGAGACGCAAGAAGAAATGAAATTGGGCACTACTGTGAAAGTGTTTATATATAAGGATACCAAAGATAGACCGGTAGCTACAACTAAGCGGCCGGATATAATATTAGGAGAAGTAGGCCTTTTAAAGGTGGTCGAAGTAACAAAGATAGGAGCATTTCTGGAGTGGGGCTTATTAAAAGATTTATTCTTACCCTTTAGAGAGCAGACTATAAAGGTAAGGGCCGGAAACAGCTATGTAGTAGGCTTGTATATAGATAAAACAGAGCGATTGTGTGCAACAATGAAGGTGTATAATTTATTAGCCAATGCTCCAGCATTAGAAGTGAACAAGATGGCGAAAGGATTGATCTACCAAGTATCTAATGAATATGGGATATTTGTAGCGGTAGAAGGAAAGTACCATGGATTGATTCCAAAAAAAGAAATTTATCAAAGCTATGAAGTTGGCCAATGGATCGATGTTAGAGTGACCAGAGTAAGACAGGATGGTAAATTAGAATTAAGTGTAAGAAAGCAGATAAATGGGCAAATGGAAGAAGATGCTAGAAAGTTGATGAAAGCATTAAAGGCCTCGAAAGGATTTATAAATCTGCATGATAAAAGTGATCCGATAGATATAAAGAAAGAATTAAATATGAGTAAGGCGGCTTTTAAGAGAGCAGTAGGTAGATTGAAGAAAGAAGGAATAATAGAGTTAGAAGAAACTGGAATCCGTAGTAGAATAGAATAGGATCTCAACCAAGGTGGGGCTGTCGCATTAATTTGTAGTCATTTGCGATAGCCCCATTGGTCAACAACTTAGATATTATTTCTACTTCGCTGGAGTCTATATTGCAAGGAAACAGTGCACTTAAGCCTTCCTCTTGAGGAAGGTGGCAGCGAAGCTGACGGATAGAGTAAAAGAGCGAAGCGATGCACTTGACCTTTAATTAAAAAGAATTAAAGTGCACTTTAGATGCATCGTAACGATCTATAAATTTATTCGCATCTGAATGAGTTGGATGCCCCACGACTATAATAGCGAATGGTTTAAGATCAGCTGGAACGTTAAAAGTAGTGTTTAAAAAATCTTCTCTTTCACCTGGCATAACGCCGACCCAACATGCGCCAAGACCTAAATGAGTTACTTCTAATAAAAGATTTTCGATACATGCACCTAATGCTTGATGAGAGAAATATGCTAGTTTAGCATCTGTACTACGTTCTAGGACAACAAACATTAAAGGAGCCTCTTGCATGAAATTAGTATTAGGGAAGAAAGAGCGCATTTTTGATAAAGGATCTTTTTGATTTATAACTAAAAATTCCCAAGGTTGCTGATTCATCCCACTAGGCGCTTGCATAGCAGCCCTTAAAATTTTGTCAATCTTATCTGCATCAACAGGTTGATTAGTAAACGAGCGGACGCTACGTCTTATATTAATAGTATTCATTGAATATATCTCCTTATAAATTATTATTAAAATTTATACGCTAAACAGTTTAAATAGAACGACAACAAAATTCAAGGCTAGATAATAAAAAATTTATTTATAATAATCATAAGCGCCCTCGACGGCGTGAATTAAATCTACAATTAAAGAGTTGTAGGGTGTAGGAACACCGTATTGCTTAGCTTGTTCGACGATAGCACCGTTAATAGAATCGATTTCCATTTTGACATGATTTTGGCGATCTTGATACATAGAGGAATAACCGTTCCCCGCATCTTGGCAAACTTTTCTGACCATTTCTAGAGTTTCACGTCGGTCAAAATATGTTCCGTCGGCCTCGGCCACGTCGACAGCTTCATAAATTAATCGTTTGGCGAAATCCCAAGCGTATTTGTTAGTAGGCATGTAGCCTATTGGAGTTTCAATTAAAGCGGTAAAACAATTTACGGATAGATTTATAAATAACTTAGTCCAAATTATTCGTTGTATATCATCGGAAATTTTTACAGCCAAACCACACTGAGTGAATAGTTTTGCTACTAAGTCTACTTTGTCGGTAGCGTCAAAATTACTACCCAATGTAGTTAGGCCAACGCCGGATCGTCTAACTCTGCCATTTCCTAAATTTACGCTGTTAAAACTACTTGTCCCGATTAGAATATTTTCGTCTTTTACATATCTTTCAATTTTACGATCGTTGCCAGCACCGTTTTGGAGTGTTACGACTATGGTATTGTCTTGAAATAAATCCGAATTTTCATGTAAAGCTTGTTCCATTACGGTGGTTTTAACGAAAATTATTACTAAGTCGACAGAGTGATTATATGTGCCTGTTAAAAATGCTTGGACGTTTCGATAATTTTTTGTGTTTTCATCAATATCTTCTAGGGTAATTCCGTCTTGATTGATAGCTTTAACTTGCGACTCATCTACATCTAATAATATTACCTCATTGGCTAAGCTCAAGTATGCGCCATAGATACAGCCCATAGCCCCCGCACCAATTACAGCAATTTTCATATTGAACACCTCTTTCTATTTATTTGCAGATTTATTATATGCAGTTTTTGTCTTTTTGAAACAAACAAATGTTCAGGAAACACTTTCTTTTTAAAATTCCTGAAATTTCCACTAGAATTATATGTAAAAATGTAGTATAATTAAATAAATACATACGTACAACCTATTTCGTTAATTGTAGCATAAATTCAATGTGATGACAATAGGTCAGCAACGAAATGGAAAAAAATTACTTGTTATAGCAAGTAGGCTCTCCTTCATAGAATAATCTAGCCATGATATAGAAGCTATGCATCAAGTTAAGGCTAGATTAAAAGCGAAATAACAGAGAAATAACTGAGAGGTTAAATAGAATAATCTAGCCATGATATAGAAGCTATGCATAAAGTTAAGGCTAGGTTAAAAGCGAAATAACTGAGAGATTGAAAGCGAAATAACTGAGAGATTGAAAGCGAAATAACTGAGAAGTTAAATAATTAAATAAGGAAAAGATATTGACAAGGGATTTAATAAGTATTGACACTCCCCACGCCTAAAGGCGGGGGATTCTAAAGTGATTAAAGGACATACAAATTCATTTCTGAGCGTCCAACCTTTAGTTATGGGGATGCCATTACCCTTCATACAACAGGACATATAGTCTTATATGCTGATACACTTTTACCATGTATCCGAGACCCTGAGTCCTTAATAAATAGTTTTAACGACTTTTTCTTGTCGTGTTTCACTT
>LNZM01000069.1 GCA_002007295.1 Candidatus Epulonipiscioides saccharophilum
CTATGCTAGAAAATACGGCCATAATTTTCACGTGGGCAGCGGAGGCCGGTGGAGAAATTTTAGAACAAATAATTACTGATTTTGAAGCAGAAAATCCAAATATTAAGGTTGAGTTAGTGACATTACCGTTTGGAGAGGTTCGAACTCAAGCAGTTGCAGGTCAACTTTCGAGATCAATACCAGACATTATAGCAATGAATCCGCCATGGACACGTGAATTTTATGATTTAAACATGTTAGCACCGTTGGATGATTTTATGTTAAACGATGAAACTTTTGATAAGGAGGCTTATTTTCCGACAGTATTAGAAAAGATCGAAGGAAGTACATATTTAGTTCCAGTAAATAGCTTAGCATTTTACTTATATTGCAACAATACAATGTTTGAAGCGGCTGGATTAGAGTTACCGAAAAATTGGGATGATATATTAACTGCTGCTAAAACTTTGACAAGTGTACCAGATAATCAATATGGTATTACTCTGACCATGTCGGAGCAAGAAGCAGCAAATGGATCTATATTGAGTATATATCCTCTTCTTTATGCAAATAATGGTAGAACATTTATAGATGGAAAATTTACGGTTGAAACAGAAGAAATGCGAGAAGTTTTGACTTTATTAGAACAAATAAGAAAAGATGAAAGTATGTTACCAGGAGTTACAAGTAGAGGAGAAATTCCAAATGTAGAGTTATTTGCTAATGGGAATGTGGGAATGCTAATTGCTAATGATGCGAGTTATCTCACAGTATTGGATAGAAATCCTGAGTTAGATTTTAGTGTAATACCGATTCCTACAAAGGATGGAACAGGAGAACCAGAACTTAGACATCATGGTTGGGATGTTGCTATATCAAGTACATCGGAACATAAAGAAGAAGCATGGAAGTTTATATCATATATGACTAGTCAAAAAAATATGACAGCAATGTGCGAAGATTTATTAAAATTTCCAGCTAGATATGATGTAGAAGTAACATGGCCAGAAAAGTATCCACAAGGTGAAGTTCTAGCTAAGTCTTTACAGGAGCTAAATTTGGTGGAAGAACTTATGTATATGCCGAATGCTAGTTCATGTTGGGTGGATTTAACAAAAGTAGGTGCAGCAATTTTGACGGGGGGCATGTCCGTAGATGAAGCGATAACATATGTTCAAGAAGCGTGGGATGAAAGGTTAGAGCAATAAAGAAGAAGAGGAGTTATTAAGATGCAAATAAAAAAAAATCATAAATTATTGAAAAAAATGACACCTTTGTTTTTTCTAGCACCATCGATAATATTATTGGTAGCAGTTATTTTATATCCAGTCTTAAAAGTTTTTCAATATAGTTTTGTCGAAAATATTATGCATGATGGAAATTATAAGTACGTAGGATTTGAAAATTATATTGCAGTATTGACGGATGAAAGATTATTGAAAATGGTAGGATTTACGTTATTGTTTACGACAGTAAGTGTAATTCTACATATAGTTATAGGGGTATTATTTGCGGTGTTATTAAATCAAAAAATAAATCCAAAAGTATTAGCATTTTTTCGAATAATATATATTATGCCCTGGTTATTTACAGCCGCAGTAGTCGGAGTTATATGGCAGCTGTTATTAAATCCGCAAGGTTTTGTTAATGCTGTAATAGGGCAATTTATAGGCGAAAATGTTATTATAGATTGGTTAGGAAATCCGACGTTGGCAATAATAGCGATAATAATAATAAATGCATGGCGAGGCTATCCGACATGTATGATAAGCTTTTTAGCGGGATTACAAAATATTCCGGAGTCAATTTATGAAGCAGCGTCGATGGATGGAGCAAGTACTTTACGACAATTTTTCAGTATGACATTGCCATCATTAAAAACAGTCATAGTAAGTGTTGGGGTATTGGATGCTATATGGACTGTGAATTTATTCCCACTAATTTGGTTAACAACAGGGGGTGGACCGTTTGGATCAACAGAAACGTTAGCGACATTTATTTATAGGTTGTCGTTTGTAGAGTTTGAGTTTGGATATGCTTCGGCATTAGCAGTAATAGGATTTATATTAAGCATGATAGGCGTAGTGTTTTATTCAAAAGTACAGAAAAATTTAGATTAGAAGGTTAGGATTAATAGTATAAGCATTTAGTTTAGTAAAAAGGTGATATTGCTATTGGATGTCATTTGCTTAGTTAAAAAAAAGGCGACGTTGTTATTGAATGTCGTCTCAGACTGTAGACGACAAAATATATATTGATATATATATTATAGCATTAATACCACGGAGCCTCGATGTCAATTCAACTCGGATTATTTATAAAATTTTCTAAAAAAATAACTTCGTCATATGAAAAATATAGAATAGAGAGGATGCAGAACTATACAGTAAAGTGTAAGTTCTCATAATAAAATATGCATAAATACTTATTTAAAATTAAAGGATATCTAGCGCTTAGCCTGATCTTATATTGTTTAGAAACATTATTAATATCTGTGTCATTACTTTTTCCAGGTTATTTAGTTGATCACTATTTAGAAGGAAGTTCAACTATCAAAACCCTTATAATTTGCTACACTATATTCTTTTTTCTAAATTTATTAACATGTTATTTTTCTAATAGAGTTGCAGATTACAGGAGAATAAAATTTGAAAAGTACATAAAAAAAGATTTTTTTAATGCAGTAATTGAAAAAAATTATGAAGATTATCACAAATATGATATAGGAGAATATTTATCTATGCAGGCGAACGATATTACTGAAATGTGCCAAAATTATTTGAGTCCTACATTGGCACTCTATCGTTCAATAATCATGATAATAGTGTTTGGTATATCTTTGGTTGTATTTGTAGATTTGTCAATTACAGCAGTGATTATATTAGGATCTTGTTTAGCTGTTTTTATACCGCAAATAACAGCTAGAGAATTGTCAAAAAGAAATAGTACCTATTTAAAAAACATAGGTAAATATACATCTAGAATTAAAACCTATCTTGAAGCACATGATGTCTTAGATAAATGTAGCACTACTAAAATTAAATGTATTCACGAAAAAGAATTGGATTCAATTTTAGCTGACAATATGCATTTTCGTAAGTTAAACAGCTTTGCGATGGTATTAAATGGTGGTGCTGTAGATTTTGTCTCAGTTATTTCGTTTGCGACGATTGCATTATTATTATACTCTGGCGATATAACAATGGGTATGGCAACTTCAGCATTTATATATAGTACTCAGTTTACTGAACCAATTTATCAATTGAATCTAAATATAGGGAGAATCAAAGCAGTAAAAGGAATTCAAAATAAGTTACAGGATATTATTAAAGAAAAGGCTAACAGCTTAGTAGAGTGCCTGTCAATAATTGAAAAAATAGAAGTGCAAAATGTAACTAAAAAGTTTGGTCAAGTTGAAATTGAAATTCCTAATATGGAGTTTGTTTACCCAAACAAATATTTAATAATTGGTGATAATGGAGCAGGGAAAAGTGTTTTATTCCGAATGTTGATGGGTTTTTATCAGCCTAACACTGGAATAATAGAATATGATAAATTGAGTGGGAGTGGAATTGATATTAGATCATTAAATGAGTATGTTCCACAGCAATCTGTTATATTCGAGGCAAGTTATTATGATAATGTTACCATATATGGGACATATGATGATAAAGACTTAATGCTATATGAAACATATTTTCCAGAAGAATTAATTCAACGTATCAAGGAAAATATAATGAGTAATAATCTTAGTGGAGGAGAAAAACAGGTTATTGGACTATTAAGAGCACTTTGTAGTAAAAAATCCGTTCTTTTACTTGACGAACCTTTTTCGGCCATGAACAATGTAACAATAGAGAGATTTTTATCAAATATACATAATCTTAAGTGTATGTTCATTGTTATTGCACATAATATCAATGATTACTCAGATTGCTTCGATGATGTGTATGTTGTTCAAGGAAGGAATTATAATAATAAGCTAAATATTAATAGTTCTGTTGTATAATTTAGCATATAGATTGTTTATCTACAAACTGAGACGACGTTGTTATTGAACGTCGTCTTCTTAGTTTATAAAAAATTAAATTTATTATATAGAATCGAATCTAGCTATATAATCCCAATGTTTATTATTAGCAAACTGTGGATGATACAAGCCCCATTTTAAGCCAGCCAAAGGCTTAGAATCTGTATCCGGACATCGGAATGCTCCACCAGCTAGTGGCGGATTTGCTATGATTGATTTAATTTCAAAATTAATCCCATCGGTTGAGTATTGAATAGTGTTGCATTCGGGGCCATCGTTTGCTAATAAAGTAGCTATTCCGTTTTTATATTTCCACATTAGTGTTTCATGACCACTGTTGGTAATAGGGTTATAGGGGCTTGGAATATATGGTCCTTCAATATTATCGGCGATGGCAACGCCATGTCGGCCACCTTGTGATTTGTTGATTGTTTTTAAATTGCTACGATCTTTTTGAATGAAACACTTATAGTATAAATAAAATTTATCATTAAAATGAAATAGCATAGGGTCATGAACTGTACCTTCAAATTCACAATCGTTATAGGTATTAGTATCCTCGGCAGAGTTTTCAAACCAAAAGCCATCTGCTTTTCTTTCTAATATGGGTTGAGTTAATTTTGTAAATGGTCCGTGGGGATTGTCGGCGATAGCCATAGCCACTTTTTCATGTGTACCTATATATTCGCCATTTAGTTCTATGCATTGATAGACAAGATAGTATTTTCCGTTATAAACTGTAATATCTGGTGTGCAAACGGTACGTTCATCAAAGCTACCTGTATCGCCTCTTGGTACGGCTACACCTTTTTCGATCCAATTAAGGCCATCTTCAGATTCGGCATAACAAATATCGGCGTAATCCCATGGGTATCGTTTATCTAAGTGGTTTGTAGTTTTAGGATTCCAGTCACCGATAGATTTAGTATAGTATACATAGTATTTATTTTCAAATTCTATGATACTACTAGGGTCTCGGCGGGCAACACCTTCTTCAAAGCCGATACCGGTTACATCCGATAATTTGAATTTAGTATACCAATCATCAGTAACTTTGGCATAATTTCTAGCACGTTTTGTTGCTGCACTAATTTTCATTAGGAACACCTCTTTGTATTATTTTATAAAAACTTATTATACCAATATAAAATTTTTCTTGTCAATGCTATAAAAAAAAGACTCCTAATCAAAGCGAGTCTTTTTCATAAATTATTTATTGTTAAAATAGAGAGTCTTTTTCATAAATTATCTATTGTTAAAATCTTGAAGCAATTCTGTCATAGCAGCCAAAAGCTCTCCAATTTCATCATTATACGTTTCTAATTGTGTATTGCTTTCATCGATGATTTCGTTTTGTTCTAATAATTCTTGATTAGATTTCAATAGATTGGAGTTAATGGTTTCTAATTCTGCATTTTCGATTATTAATTCTGCATTTTCGAGTGTTAACTCTGAATTTTCAAGTGATAGTTCTTCATTTTCAGCTATAAGTTTTGCATTATTTTCTATTAATTGTGCAAGCAAATCTTCTTCGGTGAAAGCAGAAATAGGCCATCCTGGATATTCTAATGATCCATTTGTAAAGCCATTAATAGCAATGGAGCGTAAGTCTTCATCCCAATTGTTGCCTATGATTTCCCAGTTATTATCTACTTCTGGAGATATGGTACCCTTTTGCTGGATATGTTCTCTAATTAGGCTGCGTAAGCTAGTAGTGGAATCATGGTGGATGTTTTCGCCAGAAATAAGGCCGATACCAGTAGGACCGATGCCACTATAACGATAATCGTTGATAGCAAGAGTGAGGATATCGTCATCTTTTAAAGGTTGGCCATTATGCATTAAATCTACGATCCTACTACCGGCTGGCTGACTGATGTCAATTTTATAATCAACGCCTTGGAACATATCGTAATTATATGTTTTGATGTTTGGATCAAAACCGATTGAAAGATCGCCATCTTCATATTGTTCATAGAAGTTAGCACTCATTTCTATATAATTTTTAAGTTCTTCACCTGTAACTTCGACTTTAACCAAAGTGTTTGGATACTTGTAAATTTTAAAAATGTCGCCATAGTTTATGTCGCCTGCTTTTAAGTCAGAGTAGCTACTAAACAATGCTACGGCAGAAACGTCGGCCCCAGTAGCTTCTAACTGAACGTTGTTGATTAAATCTATTACAGCGCTATCTTGTAGATATCCTTCTGCTAATCCTGAGATTTCATTTTTAGGTTGGAAGTCGTCTGTTACAACGCCGATGGTATCTGTTAAAAATAGTTTAGCTTCTTCGTCAGCGTAAGAAATAATTTTTTCTGCTTCTAGGTCTGGATCAAAATCAGATAATTTATGTATGGTAGCCGATTTAGAGCTGACAGACCATTCATCATTTTCTTTAGTCATAACAATATCAAATTGAACAGCTTCTCGATGACCGGATGGTTGTCCAACTAAAACGTCGTTTATAACTTCGTTAACTGTAGTATGGCTGTGACCTACTAATAGTATATCGATGTTTGGATAACTTTCTGCTATCAATCTTGCTTCGGTTGAGTCGTCGATTGCGTCGGGATCATCCAATCCGGCATGAACAGCGACGATTATGAGATCGGCTTCTTCTTGTGTTTCGAGAATTTCTACATATTTTTGTGCTTCATTTGTCAAATGTTTATATTCGTAATCTAAAACTCCATCTTTGCCACCATCATAAAGAGGTACAGAGGGAATTGTTAAGCTTAAAATACCAACTTTTACGTCGTCAAATTCTTTAATTATGTATGGTTCAACATAATGATCTCCGGTTTCTTTATCATAAATATTAGCTGAAAGGAAAGGAAATTTAGCAGCATCTTTTAATTTATTCAGATATGGTATGCCGAAGTTAAATTCATGGTTTCCTAGAGTCATTGCATCGTAATCTATGTAATTCATAATTTCAATAATCGGATGCACTTTATCCATATATCCGTTAAATAACTCATCGGTTAATATAGTACCTTGAATAGTATCTCCATTATCAATCACTAATGTGTTTTCATGATTAGCCCTAGTTTTAGATACTAATGTAGCCACACGGGAAAAGCCAGCGTCTTTTGTATCTTCGTTATCTTCATATTTCCACCCAGTTAGATGGCCATGCATATCGCTGGTTGCTATAACCGTAATTTCTATTTCTTCGCTTACATGATTCGGTGTTAATTCTTCGGCAATGATTGGGACACTAATAAATATTAGGCCTGTAATAGCTAAACAATTGAAAATTTTCTTTAAATGTAATTTCATGATTTCCTCCAAAAGTATTTTTAATATAATGCCTTATGAGTATAACATAAAAAAACAACCATGTCACTTACTCACCTAGTTTTAAAATTTACCAATTTTTTTAATTTAATGTTTAGATCCTATTTTTTGTGGGTATACTGTTTTTAACATATTTAGGAAATTTTTCTTTTATTTATTCTTAGTGTTAGAATGAATTATTATAGAAAAAGTGACTTGACATCATGAATGGTTATATATAGAATACAATAAGTTAATAAGTATTTAAGGATAATACATGATTCTATATGGCTTAGAAATGATTTAGAAATGGATTAAAATGCCTTAAATATAAAAAAGGATATATATTTGCAAAGAGGATTTGAATATGAGAAATAATGTTATTTTAACTGTATTTTTTAGTATCATAGTATTAATTTTCTTATATCGAGAAAATATATTAGCCATAGTGAGTACAGATGATTCAATGCCTATAGCAACCATTTTTTTTGATAATGATAAAAAAATTACTATTGAGCTTTATCCGCATTATGCACCTAATACAGTGAACAACTTTTTAGAGTTAGCCGGATCAGGGTTTTACGAGTATACATTTGTTAGTCAAGTAGTGCCTGGTTATTTTGTTAAAATGGGAGATCCCATTGGAAATGGGTATGGATTTCCGGGTTATAACATAGAAAGTGAATGTAAATTTAATAATTTTGATAACAAACTCAGTTTAACAAGAGGTACTGTGGCAATGGCTAGAAGTGAAGGGTTTAATACAGAAGGATCTCAATTCTTTATTTTAACAGAAGATGCAAAATATTTGAATGGACAATATAGTGCTTTTGGAAAAGTAGTGGATGGTATTGAACTTTTAGATGAATTTGGTACATTAGAGTTAAATAGTAATTATCAACCGAAGAATCAAATATTTATTGAACATATATCTGTGGAATTAAATAATTATATAAAGGCTCCACCGATAATTTATACTGGGGACTAACATTTTTTTTGATTTTTTGGGTACAACTAATAATAATCTTGATACTTATGTATAAAGAAAAATACAATATATAAAGCATGTAGGTGATTATATGAATAAAAATACTTACGGAGATCAAAGCATTTCTTCGTTAAAAGGAGCAGATAGAGTAAGATTACGTCCTGGCGTAATTTTTGGTTCAGATGGGATAGAAGGGTGTGAGCATTCTGTATTCGAAATATTATCCAATTCAATAGATGAAGCAAAAGAGGGTTACGGGGGTGTTATTAGGGTCACGTTACATAAAGATCATTCTATTACAGTAGAAGACTTTGGACGTGGAATACCATTAGATTATAACAAAAAAGAGCAAAGATATAATTGGGATTTAATTTTTTGCGAACTTTATGCAGGAGGAAAGTATAACAACAATGAAGGCTCAAATTATGAATTTAGTTTAGGGTTAAATGGATTAGGAGTGTGTGCAACACAGTATACTTCCGAATTTATGAATGTAGAAGTGCGAAAGGATGGATATATATATAAATTACATTTTGAAGGTGGCCATAATATAGGAGGACTGAATAAAAAGAAGGCTAAGGATAGCATGACTGGATCTAAGATAACCTGGAGACCAGATCCAAAAGTTTTTACAGACATCAATATATCTAGTGAATATTTTCATAATATACTAAAGCAACAAGCGATTGTCAATGCAGGAATTAGATTTATATTTACTGATGAAATGGAAAATAAGGTTTTAGATTATCTATATCCGGATGGTATAGAAGGATATGTAAAAGAAGTAGCTAATGGCCAAAATTTTTCGAAAATTATATCTATACGTAAAACAACACAAGGTAGAGATAGTGCAAATAAGCCAGAATATAAATTAAAATTTCATATAGTCATGACTTTTTCTAATAAAGTAAATCTTTTAGAATATTATCATAATTCTAGTTTTTTAAAAAACGGTGGTTCACCAGATAGAGCTATAAAAAATGCCTTATCCTCTACTATAGATCAATATGTTACAAAAGCAAACATGTATACAAAGGGTGAGAAAAGAATTAGTTTTTCAGATATCCAAGATAGTTTAATTTTAGTTACCAATTCTTTTTCTACACTAACAAGTTATGAAAATCAAACTAAAAAAGCTATATCTAATAAATTTATTCAGGATGCTATACAAGAATGTTTAAAAGAATATTTAGATGTGTATTTTATTGAAAATAAGGATGAAGCAGACAAGATATGTACCCAAATTTTAATAAATAAAAGAAGTAAGGAAAAGGCTGAAAAAACACGAATCAATGTAAGAAAGCAATTAAATGTAACAATTGATATAGCAAACAGAATAAAAAAGTTTGTAGATTGTCGTAGTAAGGATAAAAATAAAAGAGAGCTATATATAGTAGAAGGGGATTCAGCTTTAGGATCATGTAAACTAGGCCGGAATGCAGAATTTCAAGGGATAATGCCGATTAGGGGCAAAATTTTAAATTGTCTCAAATCAGATTTCAATAAAATATTTAAAAGTGAAATCATAGTAGATTTATTAAAAGTACTAGGATGTGGAATAGAAATAGAAGGTAAACACAATAAGCAGTTAAATACTTTTAATTTAGCAAAACTTAGATGGAATAAGGTTATTATTTGCACAGACGCTGATGTGGACGGATTTCAAAGTGCGACACGTTCCTAACTGAAAAGGTTAGGCACTAAATAAGGAAAGTTAAGTGAATATTTAGTAGAACTAATTAGACAAGAAAGTGGAATGAGAGAGTAACGTCTTAAAACGCTTCCCCTAATACTCCGACATGCAACGGATTGAGTATGAAGTCCAATGTATGAAGCTCGGTGAAGTCGAGGGAAAGTTGCCCAAACAGGGATGGTATTGACCGTGACAGGCGGCGCGTGACACAATACTGAGCTGTGGAAAGCTAACCAGAGGTGGGTGGTGCAACTGATACTACGGGGGTCTACAAAATGTCTATGGTGAGAACGTTTTCTAAGATGGAAAACTGACGAACTTTCGAAAGTACGGTTCTATAAGCCCGACTTGGTAGAAATGCCAAGTGCATCAGAGTATGTAGTTTGTGAGGACGAGTAAGAATTTTGGTTATGAAAATCCTTATACTGTGATAGGCAGTATCAAGCAAACAGGACTAAAGAAAGCACCTAAAGATATATGCAAAGATAGTCTAATTGGAACGTGGAAAGCCAAGAACATGGAGGACTTACTTCCAGTGAAGTGTTGAAATGGAAAGGGAAACAATCCTATAACATTTCTTAATCTTGGTGATAGTAGAGCCATAGTACCAATGAAACAGTGATAACAAGCTGTGGAGGGATGGGCTCAAGTCGAGAGTATAAGATTAAAAATTAATTAATACAAGATATTAGGTTCGAGTAAGACTAAGAGAGGTGAAATCCAATATAGGAGAATAACCGACTAATGACACTCAATAAAAATAGGTTAAAGAGAGAAAAGAAAAAAATCTCTCCGAAATAATGAGTATGATAATATGCAAGAGTTATTTGATGATTTATACGACAAAAGCTGTAAGGGTTACAAATTCAAACATCTTGTTGAACTTATAACAAGTGAAAGTAACATTAAATTGACATATAGGAACATCAAAAGGAACAATGGTGGTAAAACAAGTGGTGTGAATAAACATACAATTGATGATATTGCGAATGGAAACATTGAAGAAGTCATAAAATATGTTCAAAATAGATTAAAGTATTACTAACCACACCTTGTAAAACGTGTATGGATACCTAAAGCGAATGGCAAACAAAGACCTTTAGGTATTCCAACCATCGAGGATAGATTAATTCAATAATGTATTAAACAAATCCTAGAACCCATATGTGAAGCTAGATTTCATAAACATAGTTATGGATTTAGAGCAAACAGAAGTGTGGAACACGCTATAGCAAGAGCAATGTTTCTTATGAACCAATCTACTTTTCACTATGTAGTAGATATAGACATTAAATCTTTTTTCGATAATGTAAACCATCCTAAGCTACTCAAACAAATGTGGAATTTAGGAATACAAGATAAAAATCTTATTGCAATAATTAATAAGATGATAAAAGCTGAAATAGTTGGAGAGGGTATTCCAAATAAAGGAACACCACAAGGGGGTATTATTTCCCCTCTACTGTCAAACATTGTTCTTAATGAATTTGACTGGTGAATTAGTTCACAATGGGAAAACCATAAAACTCATTATGAATATAAGGGATGCGCAGGAGACGCAAATGCAAAAAGAGCATTAAAAAATACCTCTAACCTTAAACAGATGTATATAGTAAGATACGCAGATGATTTTAAAATCTTTTGTAAAACTTATGAAGATGCACAAAAAATATTCATAGCTACTAAAATGTGGCTTAAAGAGAGATTAAATTTAGAGGTTAGCGAAGAAAAATCTAAAATAACTAACCTGAAAACCAACTATACAGATTTCCTGGGGTTTAAATTAAAAGTCAGAAGAAAGAGTAATAAATGGATAGCTACTTCGTACCTTGCAGATAATCAAATGGAACGTATCCATCAAAGGTTAAAAGTAGAGACTAAACATCTCGCAGATAATCCAACAAGAGAACAAGTTTTAAAATATAACTCGGTAATACTTGGATGACACACGTATTACAACATTGCTACCGAAGTCAACACAGGCTTTAAAATACTCGCCTACAAAGTCTTACACAAACAATTCAATTTGCTAAACAAGAACTACAAAATAACAAGTGACTATAACCTTACAGGTATGTACAATAAAAGGTATGGTAGGCACAGCATTAAGACCCACATGTTAAAAAATAAAGCATTAATACCCGTACAAGCTATTACAACCAAACCTCCAATGTGTGTATCACTCAAGATTAACAATTATACAGAGGAAGGACGAAAAGCAACCCATAGATACTTGCAGAAAGTAGATGTTGGGATTATGAGGTATATAATGTGTAATCCAGTACAAAGGAAAAGTGTAGAATATAATGACAACCGAATAGCACTCTATGCTGGACAAAGTGGCAACTATTCCATTACAAAGCGAAAGCTAGAAGTTGGAAATATGGAAGTGCATCATAAACTTCCAAGACACCAAAAGGGCACAGATAGTTATAAAAACCTAACATGGGTGCTTAAGGATGTACACATACTAATCACATGCAACTGATGAGGAAACAATCACTAAATGTTTGAAAGAAGTAAACTTTGACAAAGAAGAATTGAAGAAAGTAAATAACCTAAGAATTAAGAGTGGTAATTGTATAATTAAAATTTAACTTATATTCCGATGGAACGCCGTGTGAGTTCGAAAGTCTCATGCACGGTGTGGAGTGGGGGAAAACTTGGAGATAATATCAAAAAGTTACCTATCACTATTTAGGACTTTACTGTTGACGATGTTATATACTTTAACCCCAACACTAATAGATGTTGGAAAAGTTTATATAGCAGAAACGCCATTATATGAAATTAACACTAAAAGTAAAACTTATTTTGCTTATTCAGAAACGGAAAAAATACAAATTTTAAGTAAAATCAACAAAACTAAATATACTCTACAAAGATCTAAGGGGCTAGGAGAAAATGATCCAGAGATGATGTGGACAACTACAATGAATCCGGATAGTAGGAGATTGATACAAGTAATACCAGAAAATCAAGAAGAAACTAAGAAAAAGTTTGACCTATTATTAGGAGACAATTTAGAAGGCCGAAAAGAATTTATTAAGAATTCAGGTCATAATTATATTGAATTAGCAGATATGAGTTAGAGAGAAGGTGTGATTTGACGATGAAAGTTATTAAACAAAATATATCTCAGACACTTGAAATAAATTATATGCCTTATGCAATGAGTGTAATAGTATCTAGGGCATTACCAGAAATAGATGGGTTTAAACCATCTCATAGGAAACTATTATATACTATGTACAAAATGGGTTTATTAAAACAAGCAAAAACAAAGTCAGCAAATATTGTAGGACAAACTATGAAATTAAATCCTCATGGTGATGCAGCTATATACGAAACTATGGTTAGGCTAACAAAAGGTTACGATGCACTAAATATACCGCTAATAGATTCGAAAGGAAATTTTGGTAAAGTATATTCCAGAGACATGGCTTATGCAGCAGCAAGGTATACGGAAGCAAAATTAGCGGATATATGTGAAACCTTATTTTTGGACATAGAAGAAAATAGCGTAGACTTTATAGACAATTATGATGGAAAAATGAAAGAGCCGACTTTATTACCTAGCCGATTTCCGAGTATTTTGGTAAATGCTAATCAAGGTATAGCTGTAGGTATGGCAAGTAATATTTGCGGATTTAATTTGGGTGAAGTGTGCGATGGAGTTATAAGCTTTTTAGAAAATGATAACCAGAAAGATATATTAGAATATATTAAAGCTCCGGATTTTTCAACAGGAGGAGACTTAATATATGATCCATCAGAAATGAAACATATATTAAAGACAGGTAAAGGTTCTTTTAAAGTCAGAGCAAAGTATACTATTTTAAAAAAGGAAAACTGTATAGAAATAACTGAAATTCCTTATACTACTACTGTGGAGGCTATAATAGACAAAATAGAAGACTTAGTTAAAACTGGAAAAATTAAAGAAGTCACTGATGTCAGAGACGAAACAGATTTAAAAGGATTAAAGTTAACGATATATTTAAAACGTGGGACGAATACAGAAACTTTAATGATAAAGTTATTTAAAATGACACCTCTTCAGGATTCATTTAGTTGTAATTTTAACGTTTTAATAAATGGATATCCGAAGGTTTTGGGTGTAGCTGAAATATTAAAAGAATGGTGTGACTTTAGAAAAAACTGTATTGTTAGAAAATATAAACACAATATTGCTAAGTTAGAAAGGCGACATCATTTGTTGCTTGGTCTATCAGCCATTTTGGTAAATATAGATAAAGCAATAGCATTAATTAGAAATACTGAAAAAGAGACTGATGTTATTCCATCTTTAATGGTTGAGTTTGATATTACAGCATTGCAAGCGGATTTTATAGCTGAGATAAGGTTAAGAAATCTTAATAAGCAGTATATTCTTAGAAGCTTAAAAGAAGTTACAGAATTAGAAAAAAATATTAAAAAATTTAATGCTATTATAAATAGTGAAGAAAAATTGAAAAAAATTATCATAGACGATTTAAATGATATTAAGAAAAAATATAATATACCTCGTAAAACTAGATTGATTGATCTACCCAAAGAGGAAGTAGAAGAATTAGTTAAACCAGTTAAGCAAGAAAATTACGAGATAAAAATATTTATGACAAGAGATCAGTATTTTAAAAAGATGTCATTAAGTGACATGCAGAATAAAAAGCTTGAAGAAATGCGGATTAAAGAAAATGACAAAATAATTTTTGAACTACAAACTAATAATCATGTAGAATTATTATTATTTAGTGATAAAGCAAAGTTATATAAATTAAAAATGAGTGAAGTAGAAAATGTAAAATTCAATCAACTAGGGCATTATTTACCAAATTTACTTGAAATGGAAGAGAGAGAAAAAATTATTTATATATGTCCTAATGAAGATAATTATCAGGGAACCATTTTAGTCGGTTTTAGAGATGGTAGGGTAGCCAAGATACCATTATCATTATATATAACAAAAACGAATCGAAAGCGGTTACTAAATGTTTATTATGGCAAGTCGGATTGTATAGGTATTATACAGTTAAAGGAAAATGAGCAAGCCTGTTTAATAAGGATAGATGGGAAGAAGAAATATTTTAAATTGGAAGATTTAGAATTTGTTGTGAAGCGAGATTCACCAGGAAAACAAATTATGGTGACAACGAAAAAATTAGGAATAAATCAGCTAATAGTATACAATGAGGATAAAAAATGAAAGGTAGGTAATCAAAATGGAATATGACGAAAATTTTGATATGGATAAATTGATTGCTAGAATTAACGAATTGGCTAATAAGAAAAAGCATCAAGGATTGACCATGGAAGAGCTGGAAGAACAACAAATATTAAGACAAGAGTATTTAGAAATATTTAGGGGTAATTTTAAGAGGCAATTAGCGAATACAAAGATCCAAACTCCGGATGGAGAACTACATCCGCTTAAATATATGCCACCACAAGAATAATAGTAATAGTAAGAGGAATCTCTTTATGGAGGTTCCTTTTTATTTAGAAATTAAATAATTGTTGAGATTTTTCAAAAATTTCCGCTTTTTTTTTTAGAATATACTAGATTTAAAAAAATTATTATGTTAAAATTACTACGAATTAAAGATAGCGAAATAATTAATACATAACAGGAGAGTTACACATGAAAAAATCAACATTTATTTTAGCGTGGTTAATATTAATGACTGGATGCTCATTTGAAAACACAAAGATAAATTCGGATGTGGCACAAACCAAAACGGACATTATAGAACAAACACAAGTTGTAGAACAACCTATTGAACCGGTTGTAGAACAAGAGATTGAATTAGAACAGAAAAGTGAAAAAGTAGAGATTATAAAAGAAGAGAGGACTATACCGATGGAAATCCATGTATATTCGAATGAGATTCCTTGGGATATTTCGGTTGAAATTCCAATGGATGCCACAACAAGTATTAATGAGGCCATGAAAGCAGCAATACCTGGAGATACTATTATTGTGCATGAAGGGATTTATAGGGAGACTTTAAATATTTCTAAAGATAATATAACTATAATAGCAAATGAGAATGATTATGTCTTAGTTTCCGGAAATGCAGTGGTAACGGATTTTGTTCCATGTGAAGAAATACCCGGTGTTTATGTAGCAGATGTACCGGAAAATTATAAATTAGATTTTACTCAGGTGTTTGCAAATGGGGAGTATCAAAATATTGCTAGATATCCGAATCTTACTTTAAATGATATGATGGAACCTCTTGAGCCGGGCGGTGGTTATGAAGAATTAGATAGTATATTTAAGCCGAAAGATAGTTTAGAAGTACAAGCGAATTTTCAAACAGATGCTTTTGAGCAATTAGATTTAACTGGAGGAATTTATCGAGGTCTTGTAGGCAAAAATCGGCATTATGTAATTGGCGACATTATAAGTAATGACTCTAATAGTGTTAAATTTAAAAGTGTTTCTACTAATGACTGGAGCAAAACGGGAGAAGTAACGCAGAATTATCATCCGATATCTTTTGGTTTTGTGATGCATAAAAATTTGATTGATATACCTGGGGAATGGTACGTAGAAGATAGAAAAATTTATTATATGCCCAAAGGAGATATAACAGATCTTCAAATTGAAATGCAAGTTAGGCCGAAAGTTTTGTTATTGAATAATAGAGAGTATGTCACAATAAAAAACATTAACTTTATTGCTGGAAATGCGCAAATGAAAAACTCTAATAATATATCAATAGACAATTGTACGATGAGATATTTACAACCATTTTACAAGATAAAAGGTTATAGTATAGGAGAAAGCAAAGAAACAGGATTTTATATGGAAAATTCCAGCAACAATAAATTTAATAATTTTTATTTAGCGCATGGATGGGGAAATGGAGTATATATTTCAGGCGGAGAAGATAATTTATTTACCAACAGCGTATTTAAGGATTTAGGATGGATAGGAACTTTTACTGCGGGCTTATATACATCCGGCGAAAACAATTTCGTAAGAGACTGTACATTCGAGCATAACGGAAGATTTCAAATTCGAGTAGACAAAGACGTTAAAATAGATATTCTACATTCAAAATTTGTAAATGCTATGGAACTAGGAGAGGATGCTGGAGCATTACAGTTTACTAGCACAGGAAAGATAGGACCATTAGATTTAAAAGGAAGTAGATTAGCTTACAACATAGTTTCAGATTTAGAGGGCATACCAGTATTTGCAGGAAATTACAAGAAGAGATATGTTTGTGCATTTTATATGGAGGATGTAAATAATTACACAGCGCATCACAATCTAGTTTACAATTTAAATCCGGGTGATTATGGAAGTGAATATGAATTTGAAAAAGTAGGCGGAGTATTGTATATCGGACCGAGATATAATGCTATGGACGAACCTGTAAATTATTATAATAATACGAGTTGGAATTGTACAAGAAGCTTGAATGCATGGGGAATCGAGATAAGCAATATAGAAGAATTGAATACTAAAGGAGTGACACAAAAAGAGAATTCTGGAACGATGACGAATGGCCATTTTGCGAACAACATATTCAACGAGAGCTTGTTTAGGCTAATATATTCTACACAGAATTTAACGGAAAAAGGTGGAAGCACCGGATGGGCGGACAATGATCATAATAATTGGAAACCGATATTAACGCCAAGTATGGAAGAATATTTTGAGCATATGGAAAAAGTGGGATATGTATATAATCCGCAAACTAATATGATGCTTAAAAATGATACAGGGGCGGAAAATTACATAAATGTAGAAACCGGAGATTTTAGGTTAACAGAAAATTCACTTGCTAAAGGAGCTGGCACACCGATACCGGGTATTACAGCGTCGGATACACCGGATTTAGGAGCATTAGAAGGTAGTGATTATGTTCTTTCTGCTGGAGCAAATTTAGAGCTTCCAAAATTTAAAGAAATTAGATAATGCAAGTTTAACAGTCTATTGGAGCAAAGTTAGAGCTTCCAAAATTTAAAGAAATTAGATAATACAAATTTAACTCTATTAGAGCAAAGTTAGAGATTCCAAAATTTAAAGAAATGCGATAATACAAATTTAAGTCTATTGAGAGGAGGTGATTGCTAGACATATGCCCCGTAGTTATTTGTTTGTATATTTGTATATAGGAGGATAAAAATGAAAAAAGCAAGCTTTATTATTGCATTAATGTTAGCAATGGTTGGATGTAGCGGTGAAACTGAAGAAGCTAGTGTTTTAGTATCGGATTTAGTAAATCCAATACAGGCAGAAAATACTGAAGAAAAAGTTGAAGAGAAAGTTGAAACTCCAAAATTACCTGAGACAGCTATAGAAGATAACAGGGTAGAAACAGAAATCAAGAAAGAAATAGTTATTGTAGAAGAAAAGAGGACTCAACCTATGGAAATCCATGTTTATTCTACAGAAGTACCTTGGAATGAATCGCTAGAAAAATTAGAAAGCGACCTAGCTATAGAAGAAGCAAAAGAGTTTGCTAGCATAAATGCAGCCTTAACTTCTGCGATCGAAGGAGATACTATTATAGTTCATGAAGGCCTTTATCGTGAAATGTTAAATATAAAGAAAGACAATATCACAATCAAAGCTGCAGAAAACGAATACGTATTAATTTCTGGAAACGAGCTTGTAGAAGGATTTGTTCCGGATAAAGAAAGATCCGGCGTTTATATAGTGGATGTACCGGCCAATTATAAGACTACAACATTGCCATTTAGCCAAGTTTTTGCAAATGGATCCGTACAAACTATGGCAAGGTTTCCGAATTTAACGATGGACGATATGATGATGCCAATCGAAGAAGGTGGCGGATACGGAGAGATTACGAAAATTTACAAAGATGCTGGAACACTAGAAGCAAATATAGAATTTTCACATGAAGAATTACCGGATGTAGATTTAACAGGAGGAATATTTAGAGGGATTATAGGCAAAAATCGTGAATATGCTTTAGGAGAAGTAGTGGCCACAGAAGGCAAGAAAGTAACTTTTACAGGAACAAACAGTGCCTGGAAACATACAAATTCTGTAGGTCCGAAAGCATACGGATTCGGATATGGATTTGTAACGCATAAAAATTTAATTGATATACCCGGTGAGTGGTATGTAGAAAGTGGAAAAATCTATTATATGCCAGATGGAGAAATTAGAGATTTAGAAGTAGAAATGCAAGTAAGAGCACATGTATTGCAAATGAATAATGTAGACAATACAGTTTTAGAAAATTTAAATTTTGTAGCTGGCGCAGCATTGATTAAATCATCCGATAATTCAACCATTGAAGGTTGTACATTTAGGTATTTAAAACCTTTCTATATGTTAAATGGATATGGAATGTCGGATTCGGCACAAACAGGAGTGTACATTGAGAACAGTGAAAATAACACGTTCAAAGATACATATTTAGGACACACATGGGGAACAGGATTTTATGTAGCAGGAGGAGACGGAAACAAATTTTATAATTGTATAATGGAAGACATTGGATGGATAGGGACGTTTACAGCTGGGATTTATTCATCTGGAGATAACACGCATATAGAAGACTGCACATTTAGGGATAATGGCCGTTTTCAGATTAGGGTAGATAAGGACATTAAAATAGATGTTCTACATTCGACGTTTGAGCGAGCTATGAAACTAGGTGAGGATGCTGGTCCGTTAGAGTTTACTAGCACAGGAAAAATAGCACCGTTAGATTTAAAAGGATCTGAAATAGCCTATAATCAAGTATTTGATTTAAGGGGTATACCGGTAAGTTCGGGCGGAAATCCACGTCAATTTGTAGTAGCTTTTTACATGGAAGATGTAAATAATTACACAGCGCACCATAATTTAATTTACGATATGGAAGCACCAGTTTATACGGAAGGATTTTTAAAAGGATTTGAAGGAGACAATATTTTCCTATATATGGGTCCACGATATAATCAAATGACTAAGCCAGTAAATTATTATAATAATACAGCATGGGATTATGTGCGAAACATCAATGTTTGGAATATCGAAATAGCAAATCATGCTGAATTAGTAGCCGGTGGATTAAAACAAGAAGGTAATACAGGAAGTTTAGATGATGGCCATTTTGCAAATAATCTTTTCAATGAAGGTCCATTTAGCTTAAGCTGGTACACTCAAGATCTTAAACCTACTGGCGGTAAGATTGTGAATGTACCTAATCCGGATGCATCTTGGAAGAATATCACAACAGATAGTATGGACGAATATTTTGAACATGGTGAAAAAATAGGATATTTCTTCAATCCAGAAAACAATATGATGCTAGACTTAGAAACAGGGGCCGAAAATTATATGGACGCAGATAATGGAGATTTCAGACTAGCAGAAGATTCGCCGGCTAAAGGTGCGGGCATACCAATAGAAGGCATTACATCTTCGGACACGCCAGATTTAGGAGCGCTAGAAGGTAGCGACTACGTTTTATCTGCTGGCGCAAAGTTAAAGGTTAGAGATTTCAAAGAAATCAGATAATGACATAGGCATATTTTATTTCTTTAAATAATAAGATAATAATATAGCTATATTTTTTATGCAATAAGATAATGATATAGCTATATTTTTTTAGCAATAAGATAATGATGTAGATATTTTTTTTATGCAATAAGATAATGATATAGCTATATTTTTTTAGCAATAAGATAATGATATAGCTATATTTTTTTAGCAATAAGATAATGATGTAGCTGTATTTTTTTAAGCAATAAGATTTTAAATTTTAAACTAAGGAGAGAATGAAATAATGAATAAAAAATTAATAGCAACCTTAATGATGTCTATGTTTTTAGTAGGATGTGGTGGTTCGCAAGAAACTACAACGGACGTAGTAACAACCGAAGTAAGCAAGACCGAAGAAAAAACAGAGACGGATCCAGTTGAAGAAATAAAACCTACTGAAGTAGTGGATCCGGCTGTAGCTGAAATTAAAGTAACCGAAGAGAAGCCAGTAGAAGAGAAGCCGGTAGTTGTAAAAAAGACGACTTCTTTATTTACAAAGCGTACAGAAAATCTGGAGATGCATGTCTATGGAGCCGAGGTTCCTTGGGGTGAAGTGAAAACTGATTTGCCAGAAGGTAGTTATACATCAATCGCTGCCGCATTGAATAATGCGATAGACGGAGACACGATAATAGTACATGAGGGCGTATATCGTGAAGCGCTAAATGTAAAGAAGGACAATTTATTAATCAAAAATTTTGAAGACGATTACGTTTTAGTAACTGGCTCAGAAATTGTTACAGGCTGGACACCAGCTACGGATCATCCAACACCGGGCGTAATGATGGCACCAGCACATGAGAGATGGGCCAAAGCTACAACAGACTATACGCAAGTATTTGTAAATGGTGAGATGGGTGAAATGGCTAAGCATCCGAACCGAACAAATGAATCTAAGATGAATCCATCGGAACAAGGAAGTGGTTTTGACGAGGTATCTAACATTTTTAAAAATGCTAATGAGCCAGGAAACGTAACATTTAATAATGGATTACCTGATGTAGATTTAACAGGCGGAATATTTAGAGGTGCTATCGGAAAAGCAAGAGAATATCCGAGAGCAATAATAGTTGGCAACGAAGGTGATACAGTGCAATTTGAGGCTGTAAATACACAGCACTGGACGTTAGAAAATGCTATACCGAGTACATATCACAAATTCGGATTTGCATCTGTAATGCATAAAAACTTAATAGACGTACCGGGTGAATGGTATCTCGAAGATGATATAGTATACTACTTACCAGAAGACGGACAAAAAATGGAAGATTTAATGGTAGAAATGCAGGTACGAGAAAAAGTACTAATAATGAATAATGTAGAGAACGTTTTAATAGAGGGAATAAATTTCAAAGCCGGAAATGCTGACATAAACAACGTGGATAAAATGGTCATGGATGAATGTTCATTTAGATATTTGCATCCAGTATGGTTACCGAAGCAATATGGACAAAATCAAAGTAATCCGACAGGAATAGAGATAATAAATTCTAACGATAATGTATTTAAGAATACGTATGTAGCGCACACTTGGGGTAATGGATTCTCTGTAATGGGCGGAAAAGGCAATACATTTACAAACTGTATAATAGAAGATATTGGATGGATAGGAATATTTACAGCAGGAATAATGGTAAAATCCGATGAGACAAGAATAGAAGATTGTACGTTTAGAGAGAATGGAAGATTCCAAGTTAGATTTGAGCATCATGGAAAAGTGGACATAATACACAACGAATTTATTGGAGCTATGAGCATGACAGAGGATGCTGGAGCAATATCATCGGAGAGCACAGGCTGGATTGGGCCATTAAACATGAAAGACTCAGAGATAGCCTATAATAAGATACATGATGTAAAAGGAGTGCCGGTATCATCGGGAGGATATTTGCGACAATTTATGTTAGGGCTTTATCTAGAAGATATAGAGCATTACACAGCGCATCACAATTTAATTTATGATATAAGAGCTGACAATTATGAAACGGATTTACCTCTAGAACGTCGTGGAGCCATGATATATATGGGGCCAAGATACAATGCTATGTATAATCCGATAAAGTTCTATAACAATACAGCATGGAACGTGGACAAAACATTTAACCTATGGAATATAGAGATAGCAAATCATGCTGAATTAGTAGAAGGAGGATTAAAACAAGAAGCAGCGACTGGATTAATGGAAAATGGACATTTTGCTAATAATATAATGCCGGTGGCCGAAAATATTTTAAGTTATGTTGCGCAAAATATTACACCAACAGGAGGAACTATAAACTATGTATCAGTGAATCCGCCTAAAAGTTTAATTACAACAAATTTAGATGAATTTTTCACTTATATGCAAACAGTAGGGTATAATTTTAATCCTGAAAACAATTATGCGTTTGAAATGGAAACAGCGACTGATCATTTTGTGGATGCAGCAAACGGAGATTTTGCACTTAGCGAAAATTCACCAGCATACCAAGGTGGCATAGTAATAGAAGGAATTACGTCCTCTGAAAATCCAGATGCGGGGGCATTAGAAGGTGGCGGATACGTGTTAACCGCTGGTTCAACATTAGAAATTCCAAAGTTTAAAGAAATAATAGAATAGCCAGATGGAATAGGAATAATATCTAAGTTGTTGGCCATGGCTCTCCTTCTAGGAGAGCTGCCAGCGAAGATGACTGAGAGGTTAAAGAGCTGTCAGTGAAGTTGACTGAGAGGTTGAGAGCGGGCGCACTTTGCCAAGTTGACTGAGAGATTAGGAATTTAAATACGGGAGAATAATCCATGAATAAAAAATTAATAGCAGCCCTAATGATGTCTATGTTCTTAATAGGGTGTAGCGGATCTGAAGAAACAACCAACACAGATACAATCGAAGTAGTAGAATCGAATGAAATTGTCGAGAAAGTGGAGAGTAGCATAATCGAAAGTGAGGAGACAGAAGAAAAGTTGATAGAAGAAAAATTAGTAGAAGAAAAGCCAGCCGAAGTAAAGTCTGTAAAAAAAAAACCGGCTGTAGTAAAGAGTTCATTGTTTGAAAAGCGTACGGAAAATATAGAGATGCATATTTACGGAGCCGAGGTTCCTTGGGGCGAACCGAAGATGGACTTGCCCGAAGATAGTTATACATCCATTGCTGTAGCTTTGAATAATGCGATAGCCGGAGATACGATAATAGTACATGAAGGAGTTTATAGAGAAGCACTTAACATAAAGTTCGATAATATAACAATTAAAAATTTTGAAGATGATTATGTTTTAGTAACCGGAACAGAGTTAGTTACAGGGTGGCAGCCAGCATTAGATCATCCGACTCCGGGAGTTATGGTGGCACCAGTAAATGAAAGATGGGCCAAAGCTACGACAGACTTCACTCAAGTTTTTGTAAATGGTAAGATGGGCGAAATGGGTAGGCATCCGAATAGAACGCTAGATTCCATGATGATGCCAACAATAGAAGGTGGAGGATACGACGAAGTATCTAGCATTTATAAAAATGCAAATGAGCCAGGTAACGTAACTTTTAATAATGGACTTCCAGATTTAGATTTAGTCGGTGGACTATTTAGAGGATTAATCGGAAAAGCTCGAGAATATGCTATAGGACATGTAGTAGCAAAAGAAGGAGATAAAATACAGTTTGAAGCAGTAAGCAAGAATAATTGGTCAAATGAAGCTAGCATAGTGGCTGAATCGTATCACAAGTTTGGATTTGGAACTATAATGCATAAGAATTTAATAGATGTACCGGGCGAATGGTTTTTAGAAGATAATTTATTATATTATTTGCCAGAAGACGGACAAGAGATGACCGATTTAATTGTAGAAATGCAAGTCCGAGAAAAAGTTCTCTTAATTAATAATGCGGATAATGTATTAATAGAAGGAATAAATTTTAAGGCGGGTAATGCTAGCATAAAAAATATGAATGATTCAAAAATAATAGATTGTTCATTAAGATATCTACATCCATTTTGGTTAACGACAGGGTATGCACAGGGATCGGTAAATCCTACGGGTATATGGGTTGAAAATTCAGATGGCAATATATTTGAAGATACGTACATAGCTCATACATGGGGAACCGGACTAGTATTGATAAGCGGGCAAGGAAATACTGTTAAAAATTGTATAATAGAAGACATTGGATGGTTAGGTGCATTTAGTTCGGGAATCTACACCGAGGCCGATGAGACAAGAATAGAAGATTGTACATTTAGAGATAATGGAAGGTCGCAAGTTAGAGTCCGAGCACATGGAAAGAAAACGGATATAGTCCACAATGAATTTGTTGGAGCTATGAGAATGACAGAGGATTCTGGAGCTATAGCAGCGGAGAGTACCGGATGGGTGGGGCCTTTAAATATGAAAGGATCAGAGATAGCCTACAATAAAATACATGATGTACAAGGATTGCCAGTGTCTTCGGGAGCCTACGTAAGACAATTTATGTTAGGGCTGTATTTAGAAGATACGGATGATTACACAGCACATCACAATTTAATTTACGATATAAGAGCTGACAATTATGAAACGGATTTGCCACTAGAACGTTTTGGCGGAATGCTTTACATGGGGCCGAGATATAATGCGATGCATGATCCGGTAAATTTTTATAATAATACAGCATGGAATATAGAGAAAGTCATAAATGTTTGGAATATAGAAATAGCTAATCATGAAGAATTATTGGCCGAAGGATTAAAGCAAAAAGATGCTACGGGATTGATGAGTGATGGACACTTTGCCAATAATATAATACAAACAGGAATTTGTGATTTAAGTTATATGGCTCAAAATATCACGCATACTGGTGGCAGAATATCTGGTGCTACAGTAGAAGGTGGGCCTAAAGGTCTGATAACAAATGATTTAACGGAATTTTTTGAGCATGCAGCTACAGTAGGATGTCAATTTAATCCTGAAAATAATTATACATTTGGATTAGAAACAGCGACCGAACATTTTGTGGATGTAGCAAACGGAGATTTTGCGCTTAACGAAAATTCTCCAGCATATCAAGGTGGTGTAGTGATAGAAGGAATCACCTCGTCGATTAATCCGGATGCGGGAGCATTAGAAGGTGGCGGATACGTATTAACCGCTGGTTCAACATTAGAAATTCCAGAATTTAAGGAAATACGCTAGGGGGCTATCGAATTAACAAGCTAAGAATACCCTTCAATCTGTTTCACTACAGTGCGCTTATAAGTCCAACTCTCTCCGTTACTTCGTGATACTTACCTTGGAGAGAGAGGCTATAGCGGGGAAGCGGTGCCTCCCTCCGGGAGAGAGGTGTCAGCGTTAGCTGGCGGAGGGAGAAAGCGTGTATAAAAGTTTTTGTTGCTACAAAGACAAATTATAATTTTAAGTTGTTAGTGCGACAGCCCCTGTCAACGAAGTTGACCGAGAGGCTAGAGGTCGAATAATTAAAAGGAGAATAATTCATGAGTAAAAAATTAATAGTAGCCCTAATGATGTCTATGTTCTTAATAGGGTGTAGCGGATCTGAAGAAACAAGTAACACAGAGACAATCGAAGTAGTAGAATCTAATAAAATTGTCGAAAAGGTGGATAGTAGCACAACCGGAAGTGAGAAAATAGAAGAAAAGACGGTAGTCGTAAAGACTTCATTATTTGAAAAGCGTACGGAAAATATAGAGATGCATGTCTATGGAGCCGAGGTTCCATGGGGTGAAGTAAAAACTGATTTGCCAGAAGGTAGTTATACATCAATTGCCACTGCTTTGAACAATGCGATAGACGGAGACACGATAATAGTACATGAGGGCGTATATAGAGAGGCTTTAAATATAAAGAAGGATAACTTAGTAATAAAAAATTATGAAGACGATTATGTTTTAGTAACTGGTTCAGAAATTGTTACAGGTTGGACACCGGCTACGGATCATCCAACACCGGGCGTAATGATGGCACCAGCACATGAAAAATGGGCCAAAGCGACAACGGACTACACTCAAGTATTTGCAAATGGTGTGATGGGCGAAATGGCTAAGCATCCGAACCGAACCAATGAATCTATGATGAATCCATCGGAAAAAGGAAGCGGTTTTGACGAGGTATCAAATATTTTCAAAAATGCGAATGAGCCAGGAAATGTAACCTTTAATAATGGGTTACCGGATGTAGATTTAACTGGAGGAATATTTAGAGGGGCCATAGGAAAGGCGAGAGAATATCCAAGAGGAATAATCGTTGGTAACGAAGGTGATACAGTGCAATTTCAAGCGGTAAATACACAGCACTGGACATTAGCAAATACGATACCGAGTACATATCACAAATTTGGATTTGCATCCGTAATGCACAAGAACTTAATAGATGTTCCGAACGAATGGTATTTAGAAGATGATATTCTATATTATTTACCAGAAGATGGCCAAAAAATGGAAGATTTAATGATTGAGATGCAGGTACGAGAAAAAGTCTTAATCATGAATAACGTAGAGAACATTTTAATAGAAGGAATAAATTTTAAATCTGGCAATGCTGATATCAACAATGTAAAGAAAATGGTTGTAGATGAATGTTCATTTAGATATTTACATCCAGTATGGTTACCAACACAATATGGACAGAATCAGAGTAATCCAACAGGAATAGAGATAATAAACTCCACTGATAATGTATTTAAGAATACGTATGTAGCGCACAATTGGGGCAACGGAATTTCAGTAGTAGGCGGAAAAGGAAATACATTCACAAACTGCATTATAGAAGATATAGGATGGATAGGAATATTTACGGCAGGAATAATGGCAAGATCCGATGATACAAGAATAGAAGATTGTACATTTAGAGAGAACGGAAGATTCCAAGTAAGATTTGAGCATCATGGAAAAGTGGACATAATACACAACGAATTTATTGGAGCTATGAGCATGACAGAGGATGCTGGCGCAATCTCATCGGAAAGTTCAGGATGGATAGGGCCATTAAACATGAAAGACTCAGAGATAGCCTATAATAAAATACATGATGTAAAGGGAGTTCCGGTATCATCTGGCGGATATTTTAAACAGTTTATGCTAGGAATATATTTAGAGGATATCGAAAATTACACAGCACATCACAATTTGATCTATGATATAGTAGCCGATAATTATGAAACAGAAATTCCAGGGCTATTAAGATCAGGTGCTATGCTTTATATCGGGCCAAGATATAATGCCATGCACAATCCGGTAAGGTTTTATAATAATACAGCATGGAACGTGGATAAACTGATAAACATGTGGAGTATAGTAATAGCTAATCATGAGGAGTTATTGGCGAATGGATTAACTCAAGAAGAGGATAGAGGATTGATAAGTAACGGACACTTTGCAAATAATATAATGCCAACAGGCGAATTTGACATAAATCATATATCGCAGAATCTTACAGCGAACGGGGCCAAAATAAATAATGTTGCATTAGAAGGTCCGACAAAGAGTTTGATAACAAAGGATATGGATGAATTTTTTGAACATGTGTCTACAGTCGGGTATCAATTAAATCCGGAAAACAATTATACATTAGATCCGGAAAAAGAGCTAGAATATTTTGTAGATCCGGATAATGGAGACTTCAACCTTAGAGAAGATTCGCCAGCATACCAAGGTGGCGTAGTAATAGAAGGCATCACGTCATCGGACAATCCAGATGCGGGAGCATTAGAAGGTGGCGGATACGTCTTAACCGCTGGTTCAACATTAGAAATTCCAAAGTTTAAAGAAATAATAGAATAACCATATGGAGTAGGAACAATATCTAAAGTGGTTGGCCAATGGAACTGTCACAAAATTGCGGGGGAGGTGTCAGCGCTAGTTGACGGAGGGAGAAAGCGTGCATAAATTATAATTTTAAGTTGTTAGTGAGACAGTCTCAGTCAACTTCGTTGACTGAGAGGTTAAGAGTTGTCAGTAAAGTTGATTGATAGATTAAGAGCGGTCAGCAAAGTTGGTTGATAGGTTAAAGAGTTATCACTAAGTGATTGAGTGAGGGGTCAAGTAATTAATTAATAAGGAGGAATTGTATGAATAAAAAGTTAGTAGTAGCCCTAATGATGTCGATGTTCTTAATAGGATGTAATGGCTCGGAAGGGGCAAGTACGGATGTAATCGAAACAGTAGAATCGAACAAAGTTGTAGAGAAAGTGGATAGCAGCACAACCGAAAGTGTGGCGACAGAAGAAAAGTCAGTCGAAGAAAAACCGGTTGAAGTAAAAAAAGAAGAGCCGGTAAAGACTGTATTATTTGAAAAGCGTACGGAAAATATAGAGATGCATGTTTACGGAGCCGAGGTTCCTTGGGGCGAACCGAAAACCGATCTGTCAGAAGATAGTTATACATCAATAGCTTCAGCCTTGAGTAATGCGATAGCCGGCGATACAATAATAGTACACGAAGGAATTTATAGGGAAGCATTGAACGTAACTCTGGATAATTTAACTATTAAAAATTTTGAAGATGATTATGTTCTAGTAACTGGTGCCGAGCTAGTTACCGGATGGCAGCCAGCCACAGATCATCCTACCGAAGGAGTAATGGTGGCTCCAGTAAACGAAAAATGGGCCAGAGCGACGATGGACTTCACTCAAGTATTTATCAATGGAGAGATGGGCGAAATGGGTAGACATCCGAATAGAACGTTGGATTCTATGATGTTACCAACACTTAAAGGCGGCGGATACGACGAGGTGTCAAACATTTTTAAGAATGCGAATGAACCAGGCAATGTAACGTTCAACAATGGATTACCAGATGTAGATTTAACAGGCGGATTATTTAGAGGACTAATAGGAAAAGCTCGAGAATATCCGGTAGGGCATGTAGTATCAAACGAAGGAGATACGCTACAATTTAAAGCAGTAAACAAAAATCACTTCGGAAATGTTGCTGGCACAATAGCAGCTGGATGGTATCACAAATTTGGATTTGCAACAGTAATGCATAAGAATTTAATAGATGTACCGGGCGAGTGGTTTTTAGAAGATAATTTATTATATTATTTACCTGAAGATGGTCAAGAGATGGCGGATTTAATGGTAGAAATGCAAGTCCGAGAAAAGGTTCTTCTAGTGAGCAATGCGGACAATTTATTAATAGAAGGGATAAATTTTAAGGCGGGGAATGCTAGCATAAAAAACACAAATGATTCAAAAATGATAGATTGTTCACTAAGATATTTATATCCATTCTGGATGCCAAATAGCTATGCAGATGGAGTATCGAACCCTACGGGCATATGGATTGAAAACTCAAATAGAAATGTATTTGAAGATACATATGTAGCTCATACATGGGGATCAGGATTTGCACTTATGAGTGGAACAGGAAATGTTTTTACAAACTGTCTAATAGAAGATATTGGTTGGTTAGGGACATTTAGTGCTGGCATCTATACTGGGGCCGATGGGACAAGAATAGAAGACTGTACATTCATAGACAATGGAAGATTCCAAGTTAGAATAAGATACAGCGGAAAGACGGATATAATCCACAACGAATTTATTGGTGCTATGAGCATGACAGAGGATGCTGGGGCGATATCATCGGAAAGTACAGGATGGATCGGGCCGTTAGATATGAAAGGATCCGAAATAGCCTATAATAAGATACATGAAGTAAGAGGAGTTCCGGTATCATCTGGCGGGTACTTCAAGCAATTCATGCTAGGTATATATTTAGAGGACGTAGAAAACTACACGGCACATCACAACTTAATCTATGATATAGTCGCCGACAACTATGAAACAGAGATACCGGGGTTATTAAGATCAGGTGCTATGTTATATATTGGGCCAAGATATAATGCTATGCATAATCCGGTGAATTTTTATAATAATACGGCATGGAACGTGGATAAATTAATAAATATTTGGAATATAGAAATAGCTAATTATGAAGAGTTAGTAGCAAAAGGATTAAAGCAAAAAGATGCAACAGGATTAATGAGTGATGGACACTTTGCGAATAATGTAATGCCAATAGGTACGAGTGACATAAGTTATATAGCTCAGAACATTTCGCCAACGGGTGGCAAACTAGCTAATGTTGCGTTAGAAGGCCCTTCGAAAAGTTTAATCACAAAGGATTTGCAAGAATTTTTTGATCATACAGCTACAGTAGGATATCAATTTAATCCAGAAAACAATTATACATTTGATTTAGCAACAGAGTTAGAACATTTCGTAGATCCGGATAATGGAGACTTTAACCTTAGAGAAGATTCACCAGCATACCAAGGTGGCGTAGTAATAGAAGGAATCACCTCTTCGGAAAATCCCGATGCGGGAGCATTAGAAGGAGGCGGATATGTATTAACAGCTGGCTCAACATTGGAAATGCCAGAATTTAAGGAAATCCTCCGCTAATTGATCTTTTCTTCTGTAGAAATATTTTAGGCTTCTTTCTTTATTCTTACCAGATAAGCCGTAAAACCCCTAGCTTTAGCTAGGGGGATTTTTTTGAATATAGACGCTTGCTAGAAATAGTCATTTCTAGCGTAAAATATTCAATGCACCGAAAATGTTTCTAAAGTGAAACACGACAAAAGTCGTTAAAACGATTTCTTAAAGACTCAGAAATGAATTTGTAATTTGTCCTTTAATCACTTTAGAATCGAAATGAAGTCAGTCACCCCCGTACATAAATGCGGGGGCTTGTATCTAATCGTAACGTAGTACAATCAACTTTTTATTAAAGTCTCATACCTCAAACGATTGATACAGTAGGCTTACTGACGAAAGCCCTACAGAAAAAGATATAGTTAAAAACTGCTTTATACGGTACTAACTAAATTGTTTCAGATAATTTAGTTTCACTTCCCATCTGTTCTAACTTTCTTTGATCTGCAAAATTGACAAGTGCCTTTGCTACATTATGATTTACATTTGTAACGAAACCGTTTTCTTGTCCAGATAATTGTATCATAAAGAAGAAATTACTACAAGGGGGGTGGGGTAATTTTTTTTTTTACGCCTAAAGGCCATAGCTGGGAACTTAAGAAACGAATGAGTAGAAGAAATGTCAAAATGTGGGGTAACTCCTTCCGTTTTCACAAAATTGCGGGGAGGTGTCAGCGTAAGCTGACGGAGGGAGAAAGCGTGCATAAAAGTTTTTGTTATTAATCTTAGCATGCAAAGTACGGAGCTAGAGCACCATGATTTTTTTCTACACACTTTTAATCTTAAGTTCCCGCCTATGCGCCTAAAGATGAGGGCTTATTTGCCCAAGCTTGGTAATAGTGCCCTAAATCCAAATTCGATTTCGGAGTTATACTCAATGGCAGAAAAAAGGATAGCTCTCTACATTGTCCTTATAATAGAAGATAAGCATTCTTTTTTGGAGCTATACTAATTTATTAATTTGTCAATCTACGATGAAATCTATTTATTTATATTATACTAAATATTGTGCTACATACGCATTACAATTATATTAAGTTTTGATTACACTTAATCTGTTGAAAACTTTTTGGAAAGATTTACAAATTTTAGATTGTTAGCGCAACAGCCCCTGTCAGTAAAGTTGACTGAGAGGTTAAATTAGGATCAGTTCATTCCGGAGATATAAAAATGTTCCGGAATTTTTTTATGTTCCGCCTAGAAATTAAGATAAGAATATTTTAAAATGGAAGTAGCTGTGAAAATAAATCATAGTTAGATTGATAAATTAATAATAAGGAGAATATTATGAGCACATTTCATGTTTTTGCAAAAGAAATACCTTGGAATCCAGTTAGTACTGTATCGATGACAGAAGGATCTTACAACACAATTTCGGAAGCGATAAACGCTGCGTCCGAAGGGGACAGTATAGTAGTTCATGAAGGTGTATATCGGGAAAAGTTGGATATAGACAAAGAGGGTCTAACTATAACAAATTTTGAGGATGAATATGTATTGGTCACTGGATTAGATCTAGTAACCGGGTTTAAGGATGCAGAAGATCATCCGACCAAAGGAGTGAAAGTAGCTGAGGTGCCGGAGTCTTGGAAAAAGTCTAACTTGGAATTTTCTCAAGTATTTATAAATGGTGTGCTGGGCGACATGGCTAGACATCCAAACAGAACAATCGAAGCTATGATGGATCCACTAAGCGAAGGAAGTGGATATGGAAGTGTAACTAACGTGTACAAAAAAGCTGATTCACCGTTAGGGCACATAACATTTAAAGACGGTCTACCGAATGTAGATTTAAAAGGCGGAATATTGCGAGGATTAATAGGAAAAAATCGTCAGTATCCTATAGGATGGATAGAATCAAACGACGGGGACAGCATTACGTTTACAAGTATAAACAAAAATCACTGGACCCCGACAGCAGAAATAGATGTAAGTTTCCACAAATTTGGATATGCAATGGTTATGCACAAAAATCTAATAGATTATCCTGGTGAATGGTTCCTAGAAGGGGATAAGATATATTATCTTCCGATGAAAGCTGGAGAAGAAGAACGAATTGAGATGCAAGTTAGAGATAAAGTATTAGAGATAACAGCATCCAAAATTGTTTTGCAAGGAATAAACTTTAAAGCAGGATATGGAACTTTAAAAGGAGTGAATGAATCTAGCATTAGAAATTGTTCATTTAGATATTTGTCTCCATTTATCATGTCACCATTATATGGGGATGGAGTAACAAATGAGTTTGGAATTTGCATGGACGATTGTAATAACAATAAATTTGAAGATGATTATTTAGCTCACACTTGGGGTAGCGGATTTGTATTGAACACAGGAGTAGGCAATCTTTTCAAAAACTGCATTATAGAAGACATCGGATGGATAGGCACATTTAGTTCTGGCATATTCACAACGGCCGATAAAACGAGAATAGAAGATTGTACGTTTAAGGACAACGGAAGATTTCAGATAAGAGTTAGAGCGGATGGCAAAACAGACATAATCCACAACGAATTTAGTGGAGCTATGAGCATGAGCGAAGATGCCGGAGCTATTTCATCTGAGAGTTCCGGATGGATAGGTGCATTAGACATGAAAGGATCGGAAATAGCCTATAACAAAATACATGATGTAAAAGGATTTCCGGTTTCTGGTGGAGGATATTCAAAGCAGTTTATGCTAGGAATTTATCTAGAGGATGTGGAAAACTACACAGCACATCACAATTTAATTTATGATATAAGAGCCGTTGGGGCGGACGTAGAAGATTTTGACTGTGCTGGTGCTATGCTTTATATGGGGCCAAGATATAATTCTATGCATAAGCCGATAAGATTTTATAATAATACAGCATGGAATTGCGATAAAGGAATTAATCTTTGGAATATAGAAATAGCAAACTTTGAGGAATTAAGAGCAAACGGCATGGAACAAGAAGATGCTTCTGGCCTTATGTCGGATGGCCGATTTGCGAATAATATATTCCCACGTGCGACACGTTGCGATATGAAAAGTATCGCCTAAACCTTTGAGAGTAGGGCTTAAGAACTAATAATCTGAACGATCGAATGAGAGGGTAACGCCTTGAAAGGTCGTCCATAAATCTCCGAATGGCGTGAATATGGTAAAATATTAAACGTCATAAGCTCGGTAAAGTTGGCTGAGAGCATACCCAAGTACTAGGAAGTCCTAGAAAACGGAAAAGTGAACCAGAGGTGGTCAAGTATGTGATAGGTCGGTGGTCAAAATTTTATGAGAAAAATAACAACTCATAGAAAGAAAAATATCCATGGTAAGAATGGAGTGTAAAAACCCTGACGAAATTCCGAATGTACAGGTCTAAAATATGAATATGTAGAAATGCATATACCACAAAAGGTGGGGTTAGTGAGGTAAAGTAAAATTGTGGGATATGAAATACCTTATAATGTTATAGGCATTATCTAGCTAACAGGCTTAGAGGAATTACCTAAAGATATATGAAAAGATAAGATTATTGGAACGTGGAAAACTAGGAATATGGAGAGTTTACCCTCAATGAAATATTGTCTTATAAGCCAACTGGAAATACGGTAAAATAGACTTAATCCTAGTGAGAGTAGGGGCACAGTACCGATGAAACTATGATAACAAATAGTGGAGGGATAGCCCCAAGACGATAATTAATAAAATATTTAAAATCAAAATAATCAAAGGTTCTTGTATGACTAAAAGAGGTGATACTCTATCAAGGAGGTAAGCCGACTTTGACAGTTAGAATAGAAAAGAAACAACTTTTGAGAAATTATGAATACTATGACATACAGCGAGAATTTGACGAATTATATCACAAAAGTGTAAATAATGAGTCATTTTACAACCTAATAAACCTGATAACGTCTGAAAAAAAATATTAACCTAGCTTATAGGAACATTAAAGCTAACAAAGGTAGCACAACTCCAGGAACTGACGGTATGACAATAAAAGATCTGAATCCTATAAACAAACTAGAATTAAACCAAAAAATTCAGAATAAATTCAAAAATTACAATCCAAAGCCAGTAAAAAGGATAGAAATACCAAAGCCTAACGGTAAAACTAGACCATTAGGGATACCCTGTATAGATGACAGATTAATTCAACAATGTATCAAACAAGTTTTAGAACCCATTTGTGAGGCTAAATTCCATAATCACTCATATGGATTCAGACCAAATAGAAGTACACATCACGCCATAGCAAGAACACAATTCCTAATTAATAAAAATAAATTGTACTACTGTGTTGACATAGACATCAAAGGTTTCTTTGACAATATAAATCACAGCAAATTAATTAAACAACTTTGGACTATGGGAATTAAGGATAAGACACTATTAAAAATTCTGATTAAAATCTTAAAAAGTGAAGTGGAAAATATAGGAAAACAAAATAAAGGAACCCCGCAGGGTGGAATTATCTCACCACTATTATCTAACGTAGTTTTAAATGAGTTAGATTGGTGGATAAGTGATCAATGGGAGACCTTTGTGACAGAACATGACTATACCAGGCTAAATAAAGATGGTCATATTAATAAGGGTGACAAATATAGAGCTTTGAAAAAATCAAAAATGAAAGAAGTGTATATAGTTAGATATGCAGACGACTTCAAACTCTTTTGCAGAGACTATAAATCAGCTCAAAAGATATATATAGCGGTAAAACAATGGCTAAAAGAAAGACTGGATTTGGATATTAGTAAAGAAAAATCTAAAATAACCAATGTAAGAAAAGGTAAAACTGAATTCTTAGGATTTAAATTATGGGCAACAGATAAAGGAAACAAAATCGTATGTAATAGTAAAATGACTGATAAGGCAAAAAAACAAGTAAAAGAAAATATCAAAAAGCAAATTAAAAAAATACAGAAGGATAGAACAGCTAAACAAGCCAACAAATTAAATGCTATCATACTAGGTGTTCACAATTATTACAAAATAGCAACTAATATAAGCTTGGACATGACAGAAATTGCCTATGAAGTCAACAGAACCTTTGATAATAGATTGAAATTCGAAAAGAAAGAAAAAATATACAGGTCGACAATATATGAAAAACTCTATGGAAACTATGTAAATCATAGATATGTAGCGGGTATAGCAATATTCCCAGTGCATGGATGCAAAACATTTCCCACAATGAATTTCACGCAAGCGATATGTAATTACACAGAAAATGGAAGAAACCTAATCCATAAAGAAGTGAACATATCAAGTAATTTAATACGATATATGCTAAACAATAGTGATAATAACAATATAGAATTAGCTGACAATAAAATATCATTAGTATATGGACAAAAAGGACTGTGTGGAGTAACTGGAAATAGATTAGAAATAGGTAATTTTGAATGTCATCATAAAAGACCTAAGAAACTGGGAGGAACTGATGAATATAAAAACCTAATACTAATCAACACTGAAATACACAAACTAATTCATGCAACAAACGACATTATAATTAATAAATATGTGAATGAAATTAGAAACAAAAACAAAACCGACCTAGATTTCAATATAATTTTGAAAAAAGTTAACACTTTACGAATTAAAACTGGAAATTTTGAAATTAAATAAAGTAAATTAATATCGTTGGAACGCCGTATGAGGTGAAAGTCTCACGTACGGTGTGGAGCAGGGGAAAAGATGGAGATCATCTCAAAGTCTTACCTATTGCTATCTAGTAGAAACACAATAAGTTATATAGCACAAAACATTACTTCTTCGGGAGCCAAGATAGACTTTGTACCTTTACCTGGCCCAAGCAAAAGTTTAACCACAAATAACGTAGAAGAATTTTTTGCCCATTGTGCTACTGTTGGATATCCGTTTAATCCGGAAGGTAATACTACAGCAAACGAAGAAACTTTTGTAGACGCTAAGCATGGAGATTTTAGATTAGCTCCGCATTCTAACGCTAAAAATATTGGAGTACCAATTGAGGGCATAACTTCTTCGGACAAACCAGATGCCGGCGCACTAGAAGGTGATGGCAGAGTATTAACGGCTGGTTCTACGCTAAAAATTCCGACATTTAAAGAAATTGTTTAAAATTTTATTTGTGTTATAATTTTTATGTTTAGTTGAGCGTGGAGATTTTAAGTTAGCATCAAATTTTAATGCTAAAAATATAGGAGTACCGATTACCGATTGAGGGCATAACCTCTTCGGACAAACCAGATGCCGGCGCACGAGAAGGTGATGGCAGAGTGTTAACGGCTGGTTCTACGCTAAAAATTCCGACATTTAAAGAAATTGTTTAAAAATTTAAGTAATCTACAATTTTTATATTTAATTATTTTGAATAATATGTTATAATAAAAAAGATTACTATGGTAAAATAAAAAAACGCTATAGTAATCTTTAATATTTAGGAGGATATTATGGGTTTGGTTCATGTTTTCGAAAAAGAGGTTCCAGATAATTTTAAAGATAGTATATCTTTTGGATCTATATCCGAAGCGATTCAACAAGCATCAAGTGGTGATACTATATTAATTCATGAAGGCGTTTATCGTGAAACTGTAAATATAGAAACGGATAATATAACAATCAAAAATTTTGAAAATGATTATGTATTAGTAACTGGGCTAGATATAATTGATGATTGGAAATTAGATTTAAATCATCCGACTGCCGGAGTGAAAGTAGCTAAAGTTCCGCAGGCATGGAATAATTGCAATTTGGAATATACGCAAGTGTTTATAAATGGAAACATGGGCGATATGGCCAGACATCCAAACCGAACCATTTCTTCTATGATGGACCCCATGGCCGAAGGAAGTGGCTATGGAATGGTATCGAACGTTTACAAAAAGGTTAATGAGCCGGCAAGCGTAACATTCGAAGAAGATTTACCGAATGTAGATTTAGCGGGCGGAATTTTCCGAGGATTAATAGGAAAGAATCGTCAATATCCGTTAGGCAAAATTGTAGCTAACGAAAATAATACGGTCAAATTTGAAGCGGTCAATAAAACCTTATGGCGACCAGAAGATGAAGTTGACGTAGCATTTCACAAGTTCGGATTTGCCATGGTTATGCATAAGAACTTAATAGATATTCCGGGCGAATGGTTTTTAGAAGGAGAGAACATATATTATTTGCCAAAATCAGATAATGAAACTGTTGAGATGCAGATGCGAGAAAAAGTATTAACGATTCAAGCTAATAACATAACTTTGGCCGGGATTCATTTTAAAGCAGGAAATGTAAATTTCACAAATTCAAATAATTGCAATATAACCGGTTGTTCATTCAGATATCTATATCCATTTTGGTTAGCGCCATCACATGACGATGTAGCAATAGATCGAAACATTAACACTACCGGAATTTTTATGGAAAACTGTAGTTATAATAAATTTGAAGAAGTTTATGTAGCACACACCTGGGGAACAGGGATTGTGTTAGCTGGAGGAACAGGCAATAGTTTTAAAAATTGTATAATAGAAGACATGGGATGGTTAGGTATTTTAACATCCGCTATATTTACGTTAGGAGATGAAACGTTAATACAAAACTGTACATTTAGAGATACAGCAAGATTCCAAATAAGGATTCGAAACCATGGTAAAACGGATATAATACACAACGAATTTATAGGAGCCATGAGCATGAGCGAAGATGCCGGAGCGATATCGGCCGAAAGTTTTGGTTGGATTGGGCCGATTGACATGAAAGGATCGGAGATAGCCTATAATAAGATACATGATGTCAAAGGATTACTAGTTTCTGGCGGAGGTTATTTAAAGCAATTCATGGTAGGTTTATATTTAGAAGATGTAGAAAATTACACAGCTCATCATAATTTGATTTACAATATTGTAGCAGACAATTGCAAAAAGGACATTCCAGGATTAGTAAGATCTGGAGCGATGCTTTATATGGGGCCGAGATATAATGCCATGAATAAGACGATTAACTTTTTCAATAATACAGCATGGAATGTAGACAAAATTATTAGTTTATGGGATATTACGATGGCTAATTATGACGAGTTAAAAGCCGAAGGTATGGAGCAAGAAGAAAAAGGCGGCCTAATGGCGGACGGACACTTTATCAACAATATTTTTCCAGTTGGCCTAAATGTAATACAGTGCTCCGCAATGAATGTTAATATGGAAGGACATCGATTAAGTAATGTACCGGGTCCGGGTACAAGTCTGAATACATGTGATGTTGACGAATTTTTTGCACATTGTGCTAAATTGAATTATCATTTCAATCCGCAACATAATTTTGCTATCGATTCTGGAGAAGATACTTTTGTTGATGTGGCACATAGAGATTTTCGATTAAAAGAAACATCACCTGCGTTTAAAGGTGGATTGGCCATACCAGGAATAACTTCATCGGAGCATCCGGATGCCGGGGCCTTAGAAGGTGATTGTCGAGTTTTAACGGCTGGATCTACATTAAAAATTCCGATATTTAAAGAGATAAAATAATCGATGATTTATAACTTGCAACGAAAGATAAGATTGCAACTCCTAGGGGGCTGTTGCATTAACAATTTAAAATTTTATTCCTTTGCAACAGCCCCTTTGGCTAACAACTTAGATATTGTTCCTACTTCGCTGGAGTCTACGGAACGATAGATCCAGAGAACCCCTCAGTCAGCTTCGCTGGAAGGGGAGCATCTGCAATTTACCATTAGTCTGTTTCTTTACGGTGCGCCCTTCAGTTTATTTTTGAAACAGTGCAAGGAAGCAGTGCACTTAAGCCTTCCTCTTGAGGAAGGTGGCAGCGAAGCTGACGGATAGAGTAAAAGAGCAAAGCGATGCACTTGACCTTTAGGTGATTAGTGTGACAGCCTCTGTACGCAGTGACTGAGAAATTCATTATAAACAATTTAAGGAGGATTTAATTTGAAAAAGTTAGGATTTGCATTATCATTACTAACTCTTATGCTGGGAAGATCAAATACAAATACTGTTTTGGCTGCAAGCGGAGAAGAATTACATGTTTATTCGGCAGAAATTCCATGGAACCAATTCGGCGAAAGTTATACAACCTACAATAGCATTACAGATGCGATAAATTCGGCGGATCCAGGAGACACGATCGTAGTACATGAAGGTATATACAGAGAAACTGTTGATATAAATGTAAGCAATCTTACGATCAAAGCTTTTGAAAATGATTATGTTTTGGTAACAGGGTCAGATTTAGTTTCTGGATTTTCGCCAGTCTATAATATGCCTGGAGTCTATTACGCAGACGTAGCGTATTCCTATAATGAATCCGAAATGCCATATACTCAAGTGTTTGTTAATGGGGACGAAAAAACCATGGCTAGGCATCCAAATTTAACTATTGACGATATGATGGCACCGTTGGAACTGGGCGGCGGATATAGTAAGTTGAGCAACATACATAAAGATTCCGGTACATTGGTCGCCGAAGTAACGTTCGAAGATTTACCAAATGTGAATTTAGAAGGCGGAATATTTAGAGGATTGACAGGTAAAAATCGAAATTATGTTATCGGTGATGTAGTTGGATCGAGTGGCGATACATTAATGTTTGAAGGATTTACAGCCAATGACTGGAGAACCGTCAATAAGAAAATAGCAGCAGATTATCATGACTATGGATTTGGATTTGTAACTCATAAGAATTTAATAGATACGCCCGGCGAGTGGTTTGTAGAAGATAATAAAGTGTATTACATGCCACAATATTCTATGGATAATTTAGAGGTCGAAATGCAAGTAAGAAAAAAAGTATTGCAAATGGATAACGTAAATAATATATCAATCCAAGATATTAATTTTACCGCCGGCAATGCTGAAATGATAAACGTGGATGGCCTAACAATAGAAGGCTGCTCGTTTAGGTATTTGCATCCATTTTTTACGACATCCGGATATGGCATGGGTTCATCGAGTAGAACAGGAATATATATGGAAAATTGTGACAACGGAGTTTATCGTGACACATATGTAGCTCACAGCTGGGGAAATGGGATAACGCTTACGGATGAAAGTAATAATAATTCATTTTATAACTGTATAATTGAAGATATTGGCTGGCTAGGAATTTTCACAGCTGGAATATATGCCCGAGGAGATAACACGAGAATAGAGAATTGTACATTGAACGAAAATGGAAGATTTCAAATAAGAGTAGAAACAAGCGTAAAAATAGATATTTTACACTCAGAATTTAAAGGTGCTATGCAAATGGGAGAGGATGCTGGCCCCTTAGAATTTACATCCACAGGGCATTTAGTACCGCTAGATTTGGACGGATCCGAGATAGCCTATAATAAAGTGCACGATGTACGAGGAGTCCCTGTAAGTGCTGGCGGATATAACAAGCAATTTGTTGTTGGCTTCTATATGGAAGATACGAACAATTATACGGCTCATCATAATTTAGTTTATGACATTATAGCTGATAGTTATGATGGACCAGAATATTTACAAAGAAAAGGGTCATTTTTATATTTAGGGCCGAGATTTAAGGCTCTGACAGAACCGGTAAATTTTTATAATAATACGATATGGAATTACAACAACAACATAAATATTTGGAATATCCAGATAGCAAACTATGATAACTTAATGGCACAGGGGGCCGGATTTAAAACGCATACAGGAAGCATGGCAAACGGAAATTTTGTGAATAATTTATTCCAAACTGGGCCATTTAGCATAAACTATGCTGCACAAAATTTAACTAAGACAGGAGGTACACAATCCAACGCAACTATATCTGAAAATAAGTGGAAAAGTATAGAGACAAGTGACATGGATAAATTTTTTGATCATGCGGCACAAGTTGGGTATAGCTTCAATCCTGAAACTAACATGATGTTTGATAGAAATGAGGATTATTACGTAGATTCGGCAAATGGAGATTTTCGACTTACAAATTGGTCACCGGCCAAAAATGCGGGGACACCGATACCGGGCATAACGTCATCTAATAATCCAGATCTTGGAGCATTAGAAGGAAGCGATTACGTTTTATCCGCCGGTGCGATGTTAGAAATTCCGTATTTTAAAGAAATTAGATAATAAAGGTCAAGTGCGTCGCTTCGCTCTTTTACTCTATCCGTCAGCTTCGCTACCACCTTCCTCAAGAGGAAGGCTTAAGTGCGCAATTTCCCTTGAAGTATTGCACCATAGCGAAACAGATTGAGAGGGAATTGCAAGGCTCTCCTTCTAGGAGCATAGGCGGGAACTTAAGAATCTTAGTCACAAAATTGCGAGGAAGCGGTGCCTCCCTCCGGGAGGGAGGTGTCAGCGTTAGCTGACGGAGGGAGAAAGCGGCCTTTAAGTTTTCACTAGTTTCAAGGGAAGTGGCCCTGCTCCCCTTTCAGGGGAGCTGTCAGCGCAGCTGACTGAGGGGTTCTACAAGTTGTGCTTACTTCGTTTTAATTTTTTTCGTTAATTTTCTTAAGTTCCCATGTATGCCCCTTCCAGGTGAGCTGTCAGCGCAAGCTGATTGAGGGGTCGGTCCTTCTGGAGTGGTTACTCCGTAATAATAGTTAATTTTCTTAAGTTCCCATGTATGAGAAATAGGGGGCTGTCGCATTAACAATTTAAAATCTACGGAGCGACAGCCCTTATTAGCAAAGCTGACTGAGAGGTTTAGAGTTTGGAAAGTTGATGAAAGGAGTTAGAGAATGAAAAAAGCATTTATTACAGCCGTATTATGTTTTATGTGCATATTAAGTTATTCTGGCGAGATGAATGAAGTTATAGCCATGGACGTAAATAAAAATATAATACTGATAGAAGAAAGAATGATCCCAATGGAATTGCATGTTTATTCAACTGAAATTCCCTGGTCAACCGGATCAGAAAAGATAGAAATACCAAGAGCTGCTTACACTAGCATAACGGATGCTATAAAATCCGCCATAATAGGAGATACCATAATAGTTCATGAAGGAATATACAGAGAAGTTTTAAGTATAACAAAACCGAATTTAACAATCAAAGCAGCCGAAGGAGAATATGTACTCATAACAGGCTGCGATATAGTAACTGGATTTATAGAGGACGAAGAGAATCCGGGCGTTTATGTCGCCAATGTGCCAGATAGTTATAAAGAATCTACATTACCATTTACACAAGTATTTAGCAATGGAACATATCAAGAGATAGCAAGATTTCCGAATAAAACAATTGATGATATGATGGCACCACTCGAAAAAGGCGGCGGCTACAATAAATTAGTAAACATTTATAAAGGATCCACAAGAGAAGGCCATGTAACTTTAGCTGATACTAAGCTACCAAATGTGGATTTAACCGGAGCTATATTCCGAGCTGTATTAGGCAAAAACAGCGATTATTTTGTAGGTGAAGTAACTTCTCACACGGATGATAGCCTAACATTTACAAGCAACAGTAAAAATCTTTGGGGCGGCACAACACCGATAGATATAGAGAATCACAAATTTGGATTTGGATTTGTTATGGATAAAGCTTTAATAGACCAGCCGGGTGAATGGTATGTAGAAGATCGGAAATTATATATTATGCCAGATGGTAACATAGAAGATTTAAGTATAGAAATGCAAGTACGACCAAAAGTTTTATTGATGGACAATAGAAATAATGTGAAATTAATTAATTTAAATTTTACAGCTGGAAATGGGCAAATTAAAAGATCTGATAACACGGTAATAGAAGGATGTACATTTAGATATTTGCAACCATTTTTTATAACGCCTGGATATGCTATGAACGATACAAGGTATACTGGCCTATTTTTAGAAAATGTTAACAATACAAAATTTAAGGACACATACTTAGGGAAAACATGGGGTAATGGAATATATATTCTTGGAGGAAATAATAATTCATTCGTAAACTGTATAACAGAAAACATCGGCTGGATAGGATTATTTACTTCGAATATTTATACTTCGGCCAACAACACATTAATAGAAGATTGTACATTTAAAGATAGCGGAAGATTTCAAATTAGGGTAGACAAAGATTTAAAAATAGACATTCTGCATTCAGAATTTACTAGATCTATGAAAATGGGAGAGGATGCTGGGCCAATAGAATTTACCAGCACAGGAAAAATAGCACCGTTGAATTTAGGCGGATCGGAAGTAGCCTATAATAAAGTGTACGATCATCATGGGATACCGGCTAGTGCAAAATATTATAATAAACAGTTTGTAGTTGCTTTCTACATGGAAGACGTTAACAACTATACAGCACACCATAATCTGATATATAATATTAAGGCGGATAATTATAATGGGCCGGAAGAGTACAAGCGAGATGGCGCACTTTTATATATTGGGCCAAGATATAATTCAATGCATAAACCGGTAAACTTCTATAATAATACGGCGTATAATTATCATAGCAATTTCAATATTTGGAATGTAGTTATAGCTAATCATGAAGAGTTGCGCAAAGCCGGCCTTAAGCAAGAAGAAGATAGAGGAATAATGACGGATGGTCATTTTGCGAATAACATATTAAGCGAAGTGGCATTTGGATATACGAGAATGACGTATAACATGAGTTCAACGGGAGCATTAAAGCAAAAAGTAAATAGTCAAGAAGATCAGCGATCGGGACTAAACACAACGGATATGGAAAAATATTTTGAGCATGTAGCACAATATAATTTCATGTTTAATCCAGAGGCAAACATGGATTTTACGCTAGAAGAAGCCGATAATATTTATATAGATCCAATTAATGGAGACTTTCATTTAGCAGAAGGTTCGCCAGCTAAAAATGCGGGAATACATATCGAGGGCATTACTTCATCTGTTAATCCAGATCTCGGGGCATTAGAAGGAAGCGATGACGTTTTATCCGCCGGTGCGACATTAGAAATTCGGGATTTTAAAGAAATTAGATAGAGGAGAGCTGTCAGCGAAGCTGACTGAAAGGTTAAAAACGAATAGATAAAAAATAACATTTAACTTTAGGGGGAAAAATTAATGAAAAAGGCAAGTTTTTTATTAGCATTAACACTGTTGATGGCTGGGTGTTCTAACAACGACTCAACGGCTACTATTACTGTAGTGGACCAGGACATAGCCACAGAAGAAGTGACTGAAGAGGTTATCGAGCCGGTGGCGGAGCAAGTCGAACCGATTGCAGAACCAATTGTTGAAGAAAAAGAACCGGTGGAGAAAGAAATAATCGTTGAAAAAGAAGAGCGTACAAAACCTATGGAAATCCATGTCTATTCTACTGAAGTACCTTGGGATCAATCTCTAGCAAAATTAGAATCTGATCTAGCCATCGAAGAGGGAATAGAATTTTCTGGTATAAATGTGGCCTTAAATTCTGCGATAGAAGGCGATACGATTATTGTCCATGAAGGCTTGTATCGTGAAGTGATAAATCTCAAAAAAGACAATATTACAATAAAAGCAGCCGAGGGCGAATACGTTTTAGTTACTGGCGCCGAAAGTGTTACTGGCTTCGTACCCGATGAAACAATGCCCGGTGTTTATATGGCAGATGTTCCGGACAACTATAAAGAAACTACATTAAAATTTACTCAGGTATTTACCGACGGCCACGCTCAAGATATGGCTAGATATCCGAATTTAACGATCGACGATATGATGGCACCGCTAGAAGAAGGTGGCGGATATGGAAAAACTATAGATTTATATAAAACTAAAGGAGAAGCAGAAGGTCATATAACTTTTGACAAAGGTAATTTGCCAGATGTGGATTTAACCGGCGGAATATTTAGAGGATTAAACGGAAAAAATCGTGAATACGTATTTGGTACAGTTGTAGCTAACGAAGGAAATACAATTTCATTTACTAGTACAAACAGAAATGAATGGGGCGACGCTACAGCCGAAATAAAAAAAGGATATCATGATTACGGATTCGGATTTGTAACCCACAAAAACTTAATAGATATACCTGGCGAATGGTTTGTTCAGGACCGCAAATTATATATCATGCCAGATGGTGATATAAAAGAGATGGCGGTAGACTTGCAGGTAAGAGCACAAGTTTTAATGATAAATAATCGAGAAAATATTACAATAGAAGGGATAAATTTTGTAGCTGGAAACGTTCAAATGAAAGGAACAGAAAATGTTAAAATAGATAAGTGTACATTTAGAAACCTTCAACCCTTTTATATGATGAACGGATATGGCATGGGTGATTCAAGCCAGACTGGTTTATATATTGAAAGCGGAAAAAATATCGTATTTACAGATACATACATTGGAGAAACATGGGGCACCGGAGCATATATATCCGGCGGATCGGATAATGCATTTTATAACTGCCGTTTTGAAGACATGGGTTGGATCGGAACGTTTACTGCGGGAGTATATTCATCCGGAAATAATACTCATATAGAAGACTGTACATTTGCTGATCATGGCCGGTTCCAAGTACGAGTAGACAAAGACATTAAGATTGATATATTACATTCATCTTTTGAAAGAGCTATGGAAATGGGTGAGGACGCCGGCCCGTTTGAATTTACCAGTACAGGAAAAATAGCACCGTTAGATTTAAAAGGATCTGAATTTGCATATAACAAAATATTTGATTTACATGGAGTACCGGTAAGTTCTGGAAATTACAACAAACAATTTGTTGTAGCATTCTATATGGAAGATGTAAATAATTACACAGCACATCACAATTTAGTTTATGACATAAGAGCGGATAGCTACGATGGACCAGAAAAATTAACCAGAGATAGCAGATGGTTATATCTTGGCCCAAGATATAATTCCATGCATGAACCGGTAAACTTTTATAATAATACAGCATGGGATTATGGCAGTTCTATAGGTATATGGAATATAAAGATAGCAAACTTTGATGAGTTGAAAGCAAAAGGGTTAAAACAAGTAGAGAATACCGGAATGATGACAGACGGACATTTTGCAAATAATTTATTTGATGAAGGAGACTTTAGTATAAATTATGTAGCGCAGAATTTAACAATGACAGGAGGAAGCACTGGTTGGGTTACAGTTCCAGAAGATGATTGGAAAGATATAGCGACAAACGATATGGATGAATTTTTTGAACATGCAGCTAAAGTAGACTACATGTTCAATCCAGAAACAAACATGGTATTCGACGACGCAACCGGTGCTTCTAATTATATAGATGCGGCCAACGGAGACTATAGATTAGCAGAAGATTCACCGGCTAAAAATGCGGGCACGCCGATCGAAGGAATAACATCGTCTCCTAATCCAGATCTTGGTGCATTGGAAGGAAGCGATTATGTGCTATCCGCTGGATCGACTTTAGAATTACCGAAATTTAAAGAAAAAATAATAAGATAATTTGGAGGTTATATTTTCTCCTAATCCAGACCCATAGGCGGGAACTTAAGAATCATCGTGACAAAATTGCGTGGAAGCGGTGCCTCCCTCCGGGAGGGAGGTGTCAGCGTTAGCTGACGGAGGGAGAAAGCGTGCATAAAAGTTTTTGTTATTAATCTTAGCATTTGACACTCTCCACGCCTAAAGGCGGGGGATTCTAAAGTGATTAAAGGACATACAAATTCATTTCTGAGCGTCCAACCTTTAGTTATGGGTATGCCATTACCCTTCATACAACAGGACATATAGTCT
>LNZM01000070.1 GCA_002007295.1 Candidatus Epulonipiscioides saccharophilum
TTCATCCTGAGCCAGGATCAAACTCTCGGTTAAAGAAAGTTTGTCATCTGACATTACTTTTTAGTACTTTGATTCTTTAATGAATCGACTGGTCTAGTTCTTGATACTATTTTATTTTCAATGTTCAAATTAACTACTGTTTATATTAACTACAATTTTTATATTAATTTGTCGTTTGTTAGCGAACTTTGTTGTTGTCCTGCTGACTTGACCTATTATGCACTATAATTATGAATAAGTCAACCCTTTTTTAAAATTTTTTTATTTTTTTCTCTCAAACAACTAACTATACATCTCACAAACCTTTGTATTATAAGGCATTTGGTAACATTAAATAATTTCAAATTTTTTCTTCTAAATTGTTTTTAACTATAAATTTTAATCTACTATTTGTCAAACCATCTTTTTATATAGAAGCTAAGCACTCAATCTCGGTCTTGGCTAACTATATCTTTAAAACATACATAATTTACCACTTGTTTGTTATTCCTACTATGATATAATTAGTGTATAGCATTATTTACCCATTGTAATTTATCAATATACTTCCAAAATATTATATTGAATACAGGAGTTTCTTATATTATTATAATTATTTGTTTTCTAAAAACAAGCCCATACTCCTACATATTTTTAACTTTCAAATTATATATAAAAATTTTAGTTATATATCCTACAATTACAATATATCAAATCAATTTCATACATTATGATAAGAAAATTATTATTCATTATATTTTAAAATTAAGGAGTGATTATCTACCGATGAAACTTATAAAAAAGAATACTAGAACAATAGGATTGACGTTTTCTAACAACCGTTTTGTTCAATTAATGGTCCAAGAGTGTACTATTCCTGGTATTTTATTAGAAAATCAAATCCCTGTTTTAAACAAAAACAAACAAATGTATTTTAGTATTCCCAGTGATACACAACCGGGTCTTATATCATTGGGCGATAATTATTATTTTATTGATTCAGAGTACACTTTACAAACTGGATTTATAACGATCAATGAGCAAATATTATATTTTAATCCAAATACATATCAAATGCATTTAGATTGGATTGGAAAAGAAGGATGGAATAGCATTGATAATTTAGTTATATATATTCAGGATAATGAGTTAGCTACCGGTGAAATATATATTGATGGATTACTTCATTTTTTTGAAAATGGCTTACAACAAACCGGATTCGTAGTAAATGAATACGAAGAAACAATGCTATTATTGATTGATGGCACACGACAAGGAATTGTAAACTTTGAAAATAACACATATTTTGTAGGAAACGATTATACTTTAATAAGTGGATTTTTGAATGTTGATGGTGTCATTCGATATTTTGATTCTAATAATTACATGATGGACAAAAACTGGATAGGTATAGAAGGCTGGAATACTAAAGACGATAAAACTTTTTATATAAATAAATCACAATTAGCCCATGGTATTATAACCGTGGAAGAACAAGCATATCTTTTTATTAATGGATTTATCACTACAGGAATTTTAGAATTTGAGAACAATACATATTATACTAATGAAAACGGTATATTACTCAGCGGATTTCTAGAGATTGGTAATACCATACGTTATTTTAATCCAATAACATATACGTTAGAAACAAATTGGGAAGGAAGTGATGGTTGGACAAAAATTGGAGATAAAACTTTGTATATTAAAGATCAGCAGTTTGCAGATGGAGATATTATAATAAATGGATTACGCTATTATTTTAAAGATGGTTTACAGCAAACAGGCATGCAAGAAGTGAATGGTATTTATTATAATTATGTCGCAACAGGAGGAGTTGAAGGATGGAATCAATTTGACAAAATCAATTTTTATATTATAGACGGTCAATTAGCAGATGGTGAGTTGAGTATCCAGGGCAAAAAATATTATTTTAAAGACGGGCTTCAACAAACCGGACTACAAAAAATCGAAGAAAATTATTATTATTTTTTAGAAGAAGGAGGTATATATTTAGGAGGCCAACTTATAACATTAGAATCTGGAGATGTGTATCTTTTTTCAAAAGAAGACGGCAAAGCTTTAAAATATTGGCAACAAGTAGATGGTCAGGATTATTTCTTTTTAGAAGATTATAAAATGGCTAAAAACATTACCATGGGAATATACCATATAAACGAAAATGGTGTAGTTCACAAGGCACCTGCTACACCAGAAAACTTGGATTATTATTTAAATGATTTACTTGATTGGCATGGCCATAATATAAACGGAGCGATTATAGCTACACAAAAAATATTAAAGCATCAATATATGTTTCCACCAAAAACAACAGAAGAAGGAGCGATATATTCTATTAATAATGGAGTTGGTTCGTGTTATCACTATACGGCCTTACTGTATGAATTAGTAGATTATCTAGGGTACAGCGCAGTACCTATAATTGGCATTGGACGTTCAGGTTTTGAGCATTCATGGCTTGCTGTAAAATATTCTGATGGCTGGTATTACCTAGATCCTTTATACAGAAGTAATCGTTATTCTCAAAGTGAACTTATGGCTATAGGATATGATTGGGATTTTTCAGAAGCACTTAGTATATAAGCCAGCAAAGAGCCACACACATTTGATCTAAAATTAATATCACTTAAAAAAATCGATGACAAAGGAGATTTAAATATGTACTTAAAAAAATTCGGACTGGTAGTAATGAGTATTTTAGCAAGTTTCACAACAATATCTGCATCTACGCAAAAAACCATTGCATTAACACAAGAAACAGTTTCTATGAGTCAACTAACTCCTATAACCAATCTTATAAAATATACATCTAACTATGACAGTTTGGATTCATTAGAAGAGCAGTTAGATTTATTGGGAAGATTTTTAAAAACTAAATTATATAACAATACAATGGAAGGTGCTGTTGCTTTTGGTAATGGATATGGAATTCACATTGATGGTAACAATTTTACATTTAGTTTTTCAAACTTCAAACGTTTTTATAAGGAACTATTTGGATTCGAGCCAAGCTTAAAGATAGGTGATAAATTAAGTGGATCCAAATTAATTTTAGCTGAAAATGGAATTGACTCTGAGGCTGAAACAACATTAGAAATCACGTCAAGTAACGTTATTTTATATACAAAAGCTGCGTATGCTAATCTAATTTATACAATAGAGTATAAAGCTGAAATTACTAACTATCTTGGCAATAATTTATATCGAATTAAACTTTATCAATATTCTACAATACCAGAAGAACCGGAATTAATTAATACTTACGATGTTCTTGTCAAACAAGGCATTTCTAGTTACATACCTTTATTATTACAAAAAACAGATATTGATGATTCAAATTTTAAGGATTATATTAAACCTCCTTCGGCTACAAACGAAGAAATTATAGAAAACATTTTGCAACTAGTTAATGAAGAGCGAGTAAAGGTTGGTCTAAATCCGCTTCAACTAGATTACGAACTTACAAAAGTAGCTCAAATAAAAAGTACAGATATGCAAGACAATCATTATTTTAGTCATGTAAGTCCAACCTACGGATCTCCGATAGCTATGGTAGAAGCGTTTGATATTACCGGATGGAATAAAATAGGAGCTAACATTGCTATGGGCCATCAAAGTCCAAAAAGTGTTATGAATTCTTGGATGAATAGTCCGGATCATAAATCCAACATTTTAAAACCCGAATATACACATATTGGAATCGGTCATACTGAAGAAGCAAACTATTGGACTCAAATTTTTCTTAGTAAATATGTTTAAAGTTTAATTTTATTATAGTTCCATAAATAACAAAAAATAGACTTGTTTTTAATCTAACAAGTCTACTCTTTTATATTTTTGAAAGTGATCTGCAAATAATTTTTTTATATATCATTTCTTCTAAAAATTCAATCTCTAAACCATATTCTATTGCAAACTTTTGGGCCAGACGATACCTTTCTGCATTAAATTCTTTCGTATTTTTTACATTCTTTAATATATTGTTATCACGAATTTCTTCATACATTTTTAAAATATCCTGAACATCAATCTTAGTTCTATCAAAATTTTTACCTTCATAAAATCTATAAAAAATATTTGCAAACTCTACAGTAGCTCCTTGATTGGATATTGTGTCTACCGTATAACCATTTGTGAGTAAAGTAGCCATCTCAAATCTTCTAGTAAAATAATCTTTGTGTGTACTGGGTATAGAAGCATCTATTATATAAATATTAGTACGGACATCATCCTGATTATTTACTTTAGATTGATATGAAATTTCTTTTACATAATCCTCAAGCATTACATCTGATTTTGGAAAAAGATAAATTTCATGATATTCTTCTTTACTAATAGTTCTAGAGGCATCTAAAGGATATTTTTCAACAATATTTATAAAATCGTCAAAATGCTCTTTTCTCAATTTGTCCAGATAAATATTAATAATAACATGTGCTTTATTATGAAATCCCCCACCCATATAATAAGAAATTTTTAATCTACGTCTCTCATTATCAAAGTTTATATCTCTATCTTTACATTCTGCAAAAATAAATCTATTAACTAAAGCACAACATATAAACGTATTTATACTTGGTGCAACTAATTCGGTTGCCCAACTATAATTATTACATTCCACCATAGGAATAAATAATCCAAATTCTCCAGCATAGGGAATAACATTCTCAATAATCTCATTTTTCGAATATTTTTCACGTCCTAAAAAATTTGGATTTATTGAATACGATGGTGAATTGTTAACTATATGCTCCTGAATGCTAACGTTTCTCTTTTTTCCAACAAGTATAGTATCATAGCTTCCTTTTTCTAAAATTACTCCATAATTCTTTAACCAATCCATAACATAAAAATCCTTTTCTAAGGTAATATTTATTTCTCAGAGTATTGACAAGAAATTTAGTAAATATACACTTTCAAAAAAGAATTTCATTTTAAACATTTACTTTATCTTCTTTTTAGCGTCTTCTCCAAATCCAGACATAGTTGCAACTTTCATCTTTCCGGCTAAAAAGTTAGCAACGGATAAATAATAATGTCGTCCGTTGGCACTAGTTTGCATTCGTCCGAGTGAATATAACGCTTCACTTTTAAGTATTTTGGCCTGCTCCAGCTCAATTTGAGCATTAATCAATATATCGGCTAATTCAGCTGCCCATTGATATCCATCCTTACATTGTTGAGCTAAAGATGTTTTTATTTCTGTTATAATGTTTGAGGATCCACCCATCATTTTTATCGTTTTCAAAGCTTTATCTTTTTTATTAATATGACCTAAATTAGTTGGGTTACCGTCATACCAGCCCAAATAGCCAGTAAATATAGCTCTAATTGACCATTCTATTGTTCCATAATATTCTTGTAAATAAGGTAACTGCTGAAAGTGCTCTGGCAATTTAATTTCTTCTACTAAATCCTCAGCCGTTTTACCCTGATTCATGCCTTCTAAGGTTCTAATTAATACAAATTCAATTGCATCGGCATAGTTAGACAAGGTTGTTTTCACATTTTCTTTCCCTATTACAGCTCTAGTATGTCCTGGCAGTAAATATTTAGGTTCATAAGAAAGCATGCCTCGTAAAGCTTTTACCCATCCACTAACATCTCTATATTGACTTCCTCGGATAGCATATAAATTTGGCCAAGATTCGTAGAAATTATCACCTGAGCAAAGTACCT
>LNZM01000071.1 GCA_002007295.1 Candidatus Epulonipiscioides saccharophilum
TGGAATGCTTTATAATCGATACTCGGATCATTTCCATTCGGCGCTTCTTTAGTCGGCTTTACAAGAAGTGCTCTAATTTGTTCTGACAACTGAGCCTTAACTAATTCTTCTGTATGACCTGGCTTATCTAAAGTATTCTTTATGGTGAATGTACCACCTAAAGCGTAGTTCGTATTGAATGCCTTTATCGCTGTCATCACGGCCGTTGCATCGCTAGCCGAACTTTCTTTGTACGCTCCTGGTGTTACTTTTATTTCTATTTCCCCGTTTAGAATTACTGTATATCTATCTAGATTTTCTGCGCCGCCATCGCCGTCAAGAGTAATTTCTGTTACGTCTACTTTCTCTTCTATTGGATCATTCATTAACATTATATCATGAGCAGAAATGTCAGTATAATTTATTCCTAGAACTACATTAAATGTAAATGTTCCATCCTCGCCTGGGTCTTTCGCAGTATCATTAATTTGGACTTTTGTATACGCTGCACCGGCCGCCGCAATTCCTGAAGCATGGTTTAAGTTTTTGCCTTCTGTTAAAGCATCGGTAATAGTGGAATCGCCAGCAACAATCGTCACGGTTATGCTATCATTAGCTATTAACTTTTCTATTTCTTTTTTAATCTGAGCTGCTGCTTTTTGGCCATTAGCTTGTTTAACAAGATCATCTGTTGTTAAGGTGTCGTCTATTTTAGCATCTAATATTCCGCCATCTATGCTTAACTTATCTTTCGCAGCGTTTATTAACGCAACAGAAGATAGTACATCGGATTTAGTTACATCACTCCACTTATATGGTACCGCTGCTACGGAGAAATGAGCGATTGCTATTTCTTGACTATTAGTATTGTTATTTTTGTCACTAAGAGTAATCTTAACAGTTCCGGCCCCTGGTGTGCCTTCTGGACTAGTAGCCGTACCTGGGCGAGGAGCAGTTCCAATTGTAGGCGAATCAAGTGTCACAATAACATTTTCATTATTAATTACTTTTTCGATAAATGATTTTAAATAATCTCCAGCTGAAGTTGGATCCATAGAGTTTGTGGAATCTTTTAAAGGAACAATTACATTTTCTGGACCATTTTCTTCGCTAAACAGATCTTCTAACGCAGTGAGAGCTAAAGAAACGGCATCGGATGGGGTTGCATGCTCACCTTTAAGTTTTCTTTGTGGTTCAATCGGATTTGGGGTTGCATCTGGATTACCAACTGTAAATAATTTATAAGTAGTTTTTAATGTAGCTAAGGAATCTTGGAAGAATTTTAAAGCGCCAACAGTTCTTTGAAGAGATCTTAGGTCGGTATTAGCTTTATTTATTGCACCCGTCATAGTTGAAATATCGCCAGATTCTGCATAATATTGGCCATCTGGAACTTTAGCTATTTCGTCAGCAGAAGAAGCTGGTTTGGTTGATCTTACGATTACGTTGTACTGAGTAACGGCTGCTGTTATATCAGCCTTAGCTTTGTTGATAGAAGTTAAGATTCCTTTGCCAGAATAAGCAACGTCTTCTGCAGTTTCACCAGTTGGAAGGGTAGACGTCGATGTGCCGGATTCTAGATCTGTGAGAGTACCATTTAATACGGTTTCGAATTGATCTATACAATGCTGAAGGTCAATTGCCGCCAATTCGTATACGCTAGCCGGTGTATTGGCTGGAGCTATAGGACTCTTATTATAAATTGTCGTAGCATTTTTTACTGCTTGTAACATGAAAGTGGTAGGTTTTACGGATTGGCCGTTACCATCTTCTTCGTAAGAGAAGTCGTTTAGAGATAGGCCAGTGATCCAAAGAGTACCGTCGGCTAAGTCTGTACCTTCATAAATGCTAGTTTTGTATTTAGAATAAGCAGTTGCTATATCCATCAAGCGTTTTAATTCTGCCTTCGCAGCTATGGCTAAACCGCTATCTGTTGTAGACTGTACCTTACCTAAGTTAGGAGCGCCACTATTTACTTCGATGAGTTTTATTACGTTACCTAAAGTTGTGATGGATCTATCCAATAAGGCCAAAGTCGTTTTACCAGTACCTTTTAGACCAGTATTTGGATCTATTTCTGTATCTAAATTTCGGATATTAGTTTTAGCAAGATTAAGTTGGTTAATTAAATTGTTTAGGTTAGCAGGAGTAGTCCAATATCTATCATTAGGAACATCTAATCCGTTTGCACTGGCTATTATCGGAAGTTTTGCTGCTTTTAGTTCAGCGCCGGAATTTCCATTTATATAAGCTTCCGCTTCTGCTATTAAACCATTTAAGGTTCCTTCTTTAGTTGCTCTAGCATCTGCTTGACCGTCTTTGACAAATCTAGTAATTATCGGTCTTAAGGTTTTTTCTAAATTATTAAATGCAATTTCTAGTGATTTGTCATTAGCATTGGCCATGTCTCGAGCTTTAACAGCATTTATGATTGCATTCTTATATGCTATAAATTGGTTTGTAGGCAAATACGATATGCTACTAGATACATCTTGACCGTCACCACTTAAAGACTCTTTTATTATTCTATTGATATTTAATGGGGTGTCTTTTACTGGAGTAAGAACAGTGCCTTCGGTATTTTCGCCGGCGTAAGAATATTCTATGCTGTAGTATGCCTCTGCGATAGCAGCGTCTAATTTCTTATAATTTCTATCATAAGTTAACTTTTCGCCAGTTAAGCTACTAGAAGCAGGTTGGATCATGTTCTCAAATGTTGTTGTAGCTCGTTCTAAAGCGAGTACAGCATTATCTAGAGTGATTTGATTTTGGTTAGCTTCTGGGGTTGCTTCGAAAGTATCCAAAGTTCTTTGTGCCACACTGATGGCAGTAGCGTATTGATTTACGGCTACACTACTTATCCATGTGAAATTAACAGGAACATCCATACCTCTTGTTTTGCTGCTGACTAATATATCTGTGTAGCTAAAGCCATCACCATTTTTGCCATCATCTTTATTGATCCATTCACCTAGTTCTTGAATATATCGATCGTAACCAAATGCATTATTAGGTGTTCCGTCTAACAAAGTATAGGTAATCTTTGGTAGTGCGGCACCATTTAGATATGTTAATCCATTCATAGTGGCTACAGCATTTTGGATAGCGTCTCGTATTTCTAAAGTTTCTAATCCGTCGGTACCTGGCTGAGCTTTGGAAATGATACCGGCTATATCTTCGCCCTCAATAGTTTGACCATAGAAGTTCTCGAATGCTACTTCTATCTTAGTTAATTCGGCTATAAACTTAGGTAAATCCAGTTTAACAGTTGGAGACTCGACGTTAGCATATTTGTTTAATATGGTCTGAGCTGCTTTAACAGCGTTGGTTAATTTGTCTTTTTCTACTTTAGTAGACCACAATGCTGTAATAGCTACATCGGTTCCGGACAAGGTGCTAACTTTTACTTCAGAAAGAGCAGGGATTCTATTGACACTGTTTGATACGCCTTTATTTACGCCATCGATGTATTTTTGAATTAAGGCGGTAACTTTTATATACGTTTCTTTTGTGCCATAGAAAGAAGTTTTTGCTAGATTTATTATTGCTAAGTTTAATACTTCGTCGGCTTTTTCAATTGTGGCTAGCGTTGCACCACCGGCTTTATAAGAGTTAACGGCGGCGAGGATTGCTCTGGTCAATGCTGTATGCGAAGCTGTGGTTGTCCAGCGATCACCGGAATCCGGTATTAAGTTGCCATCTCTATCTTCGCCGGAAACGTCGGTACCGAATAAAGTACTAATGACGATTTGACCTTCTTCTAAAACTATAGCATTAGGATTTTGAGATCCATCCGCTAAATATTCTTTCTCGCCTACTAAGGCCGCCGCTTTGTTGATAGTAGCTAATAGTTTCTCTTTGGCTGCTACCAAACCATCTATGGAAGACTGACTAGCAGTTCCTGGTAAAGGTTTGAAAGTAGCAACAGTTCTGGCGTTAAGATTCTTTTGATTAATTAATTGATTTTTAAACGATATCTCTGCTGTTTTGGCCGTTTCCAAAGTGTTTAGCAATTTTTCCGAGTTGCTAATCGCTGTATTTAGGCCATTTAACGAAGCTGTGGTTACCCAGAATTTATTTCTAGACACGTTTGCACCTTTGTTGTCGCTTGGTAATATAGCGTAGCCGTTTTCATCCGTTAATTTAGAGATAGCGTCAGTGTAAGTGTTGTATAAATCAATTTTTGGATTATTTAACACAGAAACTACTTTCTTATTATTATTAGCTTCATTAACTAGTTTAGCTAAAGTTTCAACGTCTTCGTCTTCAAAATCGTCACCCTTAACTACGGATAAAGCATATTTTAATTTGTCGGCTAAATCTTTAGAGATATAGCTTATCGAATTTATTGCCTCAATGTCTGCTTCATCTAAGCCGTCTTTCTTTGTATCCGCTGCTGTCATCATAGCTAAGGTTAAAATGTCGAAGCCATCAGTTAATGCGCTGATATTCATATCCGGCACATCGCCACCCGGTGCATCGGCTTGTGTACCTATTCCTATATTTGAATCAGCGTCATGAGCGTCGCCGTAAAGTAAGATTTCAGCCTTTAGAATCCAATCAGCTACCTCACTTGTAGTGGCTGGTTTGTAGTTAGTTACAAAGATTTCGTTAATAATGTCTTCTAAACCTATTAGGTCATATTTTTCCTGGAAATAGTTTTCATTAGTTGCATATCCAGCGATAGAAGTTGGGCTGAACTTTTTAGCCTCGGTTACTATGTCCTGAACTTTTAGAATAGCAGATTTTAATTTATAGAAACTAGAAGGAGTAATCCAGTAATCGACGGTGGCATCATCTATCGGATCACCTTTCGAATCACCTACCGAATGAGTAATACCATCTTCGGACTGCGCTATAGTAGTAGCAAGCAAAACATCGGTTACTTGCTTTTTAGTACCAAGATCAGCATTGTAAGTGAATGCGCCTGTAACATCTGCGCCTGTTTCATCTTTTAATGTGTCAAAGTCTGACTTAGGAGCTGTCGGTTCGCTAGCACTATCTACTATTTTGGCGAACTCAGTTTCATAAGCTGTAATGTAGTCGCCGCTCTTAACAGCGGTCGGGGTAAATTCATCAAAAGCAGTTTGTAACTTCGCTAATTCTTTCTTGAAATATTCTGCATCTGAATCAAAGGCTTTAAGGTGAAGAGAAAGATCTTTAGCCAAGAAAGTGTCCATAATTTTGATAGCATCCAATAATTGGTTGGCTGCGTCTTTTGGTACAAATGTAGTTGGTGCGTTGTCATCCACAGTGTTAGCGTCAGTTTTATAGCCATAAGCTAAGCCTGTGATAGGATTTTTGATACCATATTTGTCATTTACTACGTAAACATCCATAGGGAAGTAAGATTTTGTTTTTCCATCGTCATTTGTAAAGGCGAATATTTCCTCCATTAAGCCACTTCCAGGAGTTATTGTGGCACCACCGGTGTTTTGAATAACAATATAACCTAAATCATCATGAGTTGTTGGATCCTCGGAGCCTGGAGTAGCCACTTTATTAATGAACGCAGCCTTACCAACTTCGGCCACAAAAGCGTCGTAGGCGATCTGAGCATTTGAAGTGTCTTTTACGGATTTATACGTAGCTTCGAAGGTGGCCTTAGCTTTTTCTACAGCGTCTTTTTGAGTGTTGAAATAATCTAATTTTTCTGCTGGATCATCTGGTAAAACCATCATAGATTTAATTTTTTCTAATACGCTAGCATTCAATGTTGCTTCAGCAAAAGTTAAATTGAAATCCGGTGGATCCATTTTAGGACCTTTAGTATCGTCTGCTAAATTACCAGCTACAGCGTCAGTTGCATCCTCATTATTATCTATTAAATAAGCTTCTGGACGGCTATCGGCTAAGGCTTGTTCAGCAACTTTAAGTACATTGTTATAAGTTATTAAAGCTTCTTTTGTAGTCCACTGGATATCTGTTTGATCTGTTGGTATAGGCTTAGATTCGGACCATTTACCAGGAACTGCAGTAATGTTGTTACTAGGATCTGCAGGAACAGTTGGAGTGTAAGTAATATAAGTGTAACCTTCATCTTCGGAAATTACAATTTGATTCGCTAAGCTGTCATGAATATAAGCCGTGTTACCATCTGTGCGAATTAAATCTCTAATGGAATTAGTTGTTGGTACTGGGGCTGGATCTAGTGCGGCGCCAGTTTCATCCGTGGTAGGCGATTCTTGAATTGTACCGAGAGTAGAAATCAATGCTTCTCTTGGAGTTTTGTAAGGAAGAGCAGATAATTTTTTAGTTTCCAAATCTGTTAAAGCTTTTTCAGCGACTGCAAATATACCCGTTTCAGATTCAGACTCGCTAGATCCGGATGTCTCAATTTCTAAAGATTCTTCTTCTACATAGTTATAATGATCGTATATAATTCCTTGCATAAACGCTTTTAATGCAGTGGTTTTATCTAGATCAGGAGTTCCATCGGCTCCCAGAATTTCTGCTGCGTGAATATCGCTGAATTGTCCAGATACTGCATAAATATCTAAAATAGGCTGGATACTAGTGTATGCTGTTTTTACATCTGCCGGCAACAGATAATCAGTTATAGTTCCGTCATCAATTAATTTCTTATTTTGAATTAAACTAACATCAGCTGGACTAAATGTGTAACCTGCTGGGGCCGTTCTGGTAATATCTCGAGTTATTTCAAATACTCCATCGTCCGAGATCACGGTATTTGTAAGGATGTTTAATTTTGTTTGATATAGCACTTTATATGTGGCTAAATCCGATGAACCTAATTCTGTAGGCAATTCGAAGATATCATTAATATTGGTCATAGTACCTGCAAGAGTTCCATTTATAAAGTCATCTTGGAAGTCAGTCTTATTGGAATCTTGAGCTATACTATCATAAGTATCGATGGCTGTTTTAACTTTTAAGATCTCGGCCTCAATGTCTGCTGATGTGTAGAATTTATTATCAGTTGATTCTAAATCCGTGCCTGGGTTATCCGTACCAATATATGTGTTGTTTTTATCCACATCTGCTTTGGTTTGAGTAATAAATCCAGATTCTACTAAGTTATGCGCTCTTTTTAATGCAGTTACAAGGGCATCATGAGATTGTTTTGTTACCCAGTAATGACCAGAGTCGGTAGCGTCGACACCGTAATAATTCGAAATGTTGTGATAAGAATCAGTAGCTCTCGGTGTTATACCGTCAAGATCGCTTGCTGTCGTCGGATCGAATGCTGTAGTTGTTAGGTTGGTTGTTTCGGATGCTATAGGATTTCCAGAATTTGCAGGGTCATCTGTACCGATAGCTAATTTAGAATTTAGATGAAGGGCATCTAGGGCTGTTTGATATCCATTTGTATTATCATTGTCCACATCTGCTTTGTCATCGACTACGGTAAATATAGAATCACCTGAAGGGTCACTGTTCGGCTCCATGGTAGCATAACCAACATATAGTAAATATTTTTTCAAAGTATCTAGCGCCGCTTCTTTTTTAGACGCTTCTCCTTCTTTAGTTATGGTGATAATATTTTCATAAAACTTAACTAATTTTTCGGTAACTAAGCCTATCTTAGTAGTAGCCGTATAGCCTTCTTCTGGAGTTATAACTTCAGCTCCGGCTTTTAATTCATCTGTATATTGAGAGCCACCTAATTTATTACCCGCTAAATCATAGCCATCGTAAAGATCATATTCGGCTAATAAGGCTTCTAATATTTTAAGTTGCTCAGTTACTTGTGTGGCATCCAAGAATTTACCGACAGTTTCAGGTAATGCAGACTCGGCACCGCCAGGAATCCAGTTACCGACTTCATATGAATCAGCAGCGATAGCTGGAACGATGAAGAATTCGGAATCATCAGCAAAGCCTTCTTTAGCTGGATCAAGAGCTGATAACCAAGTAACGGTTGCTGTTTTAACATAGAAGCCTATACCATCAGCTTCTGCTTTAGTGGATGGAACCGGATCACCAACAACCGTTGCGAAATCTTGATTGCTAGAGCCGACAAGAGGTAGATTGCCATCATCCGCCTCGGCTTGAGTAGCTGGTCTAGTATATATAAATACACTACCGACCATTGTATTTTCAGGTGCACCAAAGTCTGTAGAGGACAGCCCAGCAGCCTTAAAGTGATTAAAGATTGGAACAGAAGATGCATCTACATTATTCATTGAGATATCTATATTTCCTTCAGCCGGAATTTCTGGTAAAGCATTGGCTGGATTTAGACCTAAAAATGCCTTAGCGATTTGAGAATGCAATTTAGCTTCGTTCGTTTTTTCAATAACTTCACCAGTACCTAAACCGGCACCAGATATATAAGCAGCATAAGCAGTTGCTAAATTATCGGATGCTTCTGCAAGCTCTGTCATGGATGTATGATTCTTAAGTGTTCCGTTATTAGCCGGCATATTTGCTAATGAATATTTTTTTTCATTTGGCAATTTAGCACAGGTAGTTTCATCAGTAAAAAATAAATCGCTGTTTGCATCTACCATTCCAGTAAAGTCACTACTTAACAACACCTCCAGATCAAACTCGTCTGAAAGTTTACCGGTATCGACAGCAGCATCTTTATAAACATTGCCTAATGCGTCCACAGCGTCGTCGAGAGCATCTTTAAGATTATTATATATCTCAGATGTTACCCAATATTTATCTGTTAAAATATCTTTACCGTCTTCACTAATATATATAGGCACTGGAATATTACTTGCAGTGATAACATCAAAACCTATTGGACTAGGAGGTGTTGATCTAGATGAAATAGATTTTGTTGCTTGTGATGGATCATATTTAATTGTTAATACGAAATTATTCACTTTACCAGTCGAAGTATCTGTTAATTTATATAGTATTTCACCGCCAGGCCAACCACCGTCGCAAGCAGCTACAAGATCTGTTGTCCATCCAGTGGATCCTCCTGGTTTTGTTGGAGAATAAGTCTCACCTGCAGTTTCATCTACAAAAGTAGTGCTAGTCACATTATCTTTAATAGTTACTTGAATATGATCGGGCTTACCACCTTCAGGCCATTGTAGATCTGGTACAGGGTATGCGTTTGGCTTAGCATGAGATGAACCATCAATTATTAGGTTACTTGCTTTCGTCAGAATACTATCATTATATTCAGCTTCTCCGTACATAACATCTTCGAAAAGAATAGAGGGTACGTCAGCCGAGAAATCCATGTGCGCATCAATATAATGAATTTGTTGCTTTAATGCTTCTATGGCATCGGCATAAGCTGGGCCTTGACCACTCTTTATTTCAAAGGCTTCGACTTTTTCTACTAGTGGACCTAATTTATCATGCATACTTGCTAATTGGGTCATAAATCCTTTGGTCGAGGTTGTGTTGTCCTTAGCTAAATAATCTTTAATTTGTTGTAAGCTATTTTGGTCATCGTCTATTACAAACTGGTTATTTGTTAATAGCTCAATACCTTCGATATCAGAAGTGTTTAGCTCGGTAAACCGGATAGCCTTGTCCAAAGTCAGAGTATAAGCATCGAAAGTGCTCTTAGTAACAAGGGCCGGATTATAGTTGTCATCCTCTGTATCAGTAATTACGGTGTCCGGTAATTCAGTGATATAACCTAAATCCGAATTGGCAGCTCCCAGACTACCTATAGTTGGTGGTGTATCGGCTTTAACTTCGGTATTAAAATATTCTGGAGCCATGTATAAAACAGTAGCGGCTAATAGAGAAAAGGCCATTTGTTTTCTATATTTTGTAAATAACGACATTTAATCATCTCCTTAAATTCATAAAATAAATTTTTAATCATCTTCTTGATCTTTGGTTTATTGTTGCTTCTTCATATGTATATAAGGGGACATTTTGTATAATCCTCCTTTTTAAATTTTGATTATTTTGCAAGGTACATTCTATTAATATTATCCTATAAGGCAAGATATGCATGTTTTTTTATTAAAAGTGAATAATTATGGACAAGATGGTGTGGAGGAAATATTTTGAAAAGATTAATGTATTTTGGGATGTGCTTGTTTGCTAACAAGAAAAGATTAAATTTTGAAGGTAAGTTTGGTAGTTCAATTTGGCCAATCCTTAATATAGAAGATAAGCATTTATTTTTGGCTATTACCTTTTAGTTTATCGTCCCTAACATCGCAGTCTGTTTCACAAAATTGCGGGGACAGTGCGCACTTAGCCTTCCTCTTTGAGGAAGGTGGTAGCGAAGCTGACGGATAGAGTTTATTAATTTATAAATATTTCGAGCAGTTCAACTTTAGGATTAGGTTCCAATAAATTTTCTAAAGAGAAATAGTAATCTACAATAACACCATCCTCAAAAGTTGAAGCGATATAATAGTCGCCCTCTTGTTTAGCAAACTGAGTTTTTTCATGAACATTTTCTAAAGTTTCGTCAAATATAGGGACTGCTAGTTTTAACGAAGCAATTTTTAAATGATTCATATATTTAATAAAATCAATCCTTAAGACGTTATTAAAATGATCCATAAGTAGCATTGTACCATCAATGATTTCGGACAGCTCAAAGTTATGATCCTTAAAAAATTCAATTAAAGAGTTAATATCCTTAAAATTGGTTTCTTTAAAATCTCTTAGATCGAAGCCGACTAAGTTTTCAGAGAAGTTGGTACCGTGAGTATCTTTAAGTTTTTGTTCATTTTGGACGTTAGGATTATAAAGAAAAGCATCTCTATTCGGCAAAGTCAAAGTAGGATTAGAGACGGGATCGGCCTGATTTTCGAAAGAGTAAAGCAGGAGAACGTTTGCTTGTTCTATTTCAGAAAGATCGGAATCAGCGAGATGAGTAGAAGGCAGATACCAAAGTTTATCGTTAAAATAAGTTTCGAAATCAAAGATATGGCCGTGGCGAGCATAAATTTCACGTCTAGCTAAGACGGCCTGTTGCTTAGAGAAATGCTTAATGTCATCCAAGTCAAGAAGGATAGAAGAGCTAAGAGGTAAAAGATAATGATTCATCTCGACATCTTCAGAGAGAGGAAAAGGTTGAGTGTGACCGGAATGCTCGTATATACCAATTAAGTCTAAATTTTTTAATTCCATTTCATTTAAATAAGAGGGATCAAAAAATCCGAAAGTGTTATGTATGGGATTAGGCTTGTACCAAGATTGGCGAGAAAAATAAGAACGGAAAGTGTCATTTTCTAAAAATTGATGACCGTGGCGAGCATATATTTCCTGTTTTGCCACACTAGCTTGGGTAGCGGTTAAATGATCGAGGTCGGCCCAGGTAAGAAATTTGGTATGGCTGTCCGGAATTATCATTTGAGCCAATGTAGATGTGGATAGCATTATAATGGATGTAAGTGAAATAAAAAATTTTCTCATAGTATTCTCCTTTTATTAAATTTTGAAATATCGAGATAAAAGTATAGCATAAAAAATATGTAAAGTAAATGCGAAGCTGACTGAAAGGTTAAACTTTTGATCCGTCCTTAGTATAGAAGATAAGCATTTATTTTCGGCTTAACTCCTCTCATTTAGATTGTAATTAATTTTGCGAAGACAGAAGAGCGCTACGCCAAGAAACTTTTGATCCGTCCTTAGTATAGAAGATAAGCATTTATTTTCGGCTTAACTCCTCTCATTTATATTGTAATTAATTTTGCGAAGACAGAAGAGCGCTACGCCAAGAAACAGACTGATAGGTTCCTCTGGTGTTTTAGCTCCGTACTTTGCACTTCGTCCTTGAACTTCGCATTTGAACTTAACAGACTAAGCGGTTCTTCTGAAGTTGTAGCTCGCATCACCTTTTGGATGGCAATTTTTGCAAAATTATCACGTTTTTTCAATGATGATAGCACCACACGAAGCAATAGTCAATTTCTATAGTATTTCAGTTGGATAACGATCGGCTAACAAAGATCCTATTAAAATAAGGAAAAGGGACCTTTTTTACGATATTTTAGACACTTAATAAATGCTAAGCAACAGCTCTATGGCTAAGTAAATTTGACTTTTGTAGTAAAGTGTGTTATTTTTTCATAATCTTTGGCAATACTGTAACAAGATTCATTTTTTTTATAATCTTGTAGCAATACTATAGAAAGATTCATTTTTTCATAATCTTTAGCAATACTATAGAAAGATTTATGTTTTTATAATCTTTGACAATACTGTAGCAAGATACAATTTTTAGCATATACTAATTATAGTACTATCTAGTTATAGTAACATAAACAACAAATTTGGACACACCATCGAGAAAGAGTCAGCGATAGTTTCGTATCCAAATCCATTGCAAAACATTTTTTAAATATAAGAGAAATAGGTGAGATATTTGGATAACAAAAAAAGAAAGCAGACCATTTTGAAATTGATTAGCGATCCATCGTACGTTCCCATGAAGAGAAAAGAGTTAATAACAATACTTAGAGTTCCACAGGAGGATCAAGCGCAGTTTGACGTTATTATGGAAGAATTAATTAATACGAATAAAATTATGCAAACAAAGAGAGGTAAGTACGCTCTTCCGGAAAAAGCTAATATGATCTCAGGAACTTTTCGAGGCAGTGCCAGGGGGTTCGGATTTGTTGTACCCGACAATGGCGGGGCAGATATATATATAGCGCCAAAAGACGTAAATAAAGCGATGCACAAGGACACGGTCCTCTGCAAAGTAACTAGCGGTACAGTTGAAAATGTATCGGGAAATGTATCGGGAAAGTTAGCGGGAAAGTTAGCGGGAAAAATTGTCAAAATAACTAGCAAAGAAAATCCGTTAATAGTAGGTAAATATACCAGTATAAGAAAATTTGGTATAGTGGAACCGGATGACATAAAGTTTGGGGCCGAAATATATGTGAAGAAGCAAAATGAAGCTGGGGCCAAAACAGGGGATAAAGTAATGGTGGAAGTAATCAAGAGAGGTGATACGCATCCTCATTCTGACATAAAACCAGAAGGTGTTATCAAGCAGATAATAGGACGAGATAATGATCCAGGGGTTGACATATTATCGGTATGCTATGAATACAATTTATCTTTAGATTTCCCCGACGATGTAATGACTGCGGTAAAAAGAGTTCCGGCTACAGTGCGACCAGCAGACAAAGTTGGGCGATTAGATTTACGAGATTTACAGATGGTAACAATCGATGGTGAAGACGCAAAAGACCTAGACGACGCAGTCAGTTTAGAAAAGATCGATAACGGCAACTTTAGGCTAGGCGTACACATAGCGGACGTAACGCATTACGTCAAACCAACCGGAGCGATAGGAAAAGAAGCGTTTCGCCGAGGTACGAGTGTTTATTTAGTGGATAGGGTAATCCCAATGCTACCGCATAAGCTTAGCAACGGAATTTGTTCTTTAAATGAAGGCCAGGACCGATTAGCATTGAGCTGCATAATGGATATAGATCAAAAAGGAAAAGTATTTTCGCATGAAATAGTTGAGACGCTTATAAAAGTTGATAGGAGGATGTGTTATACAGACGTAAAGAAGATCCTAGAAGATAAAGATAAGCAAACGATAGAGAAGTATAAAGAATTGGTACCGATGTTTGAAGAGATGGAAGGGTTAGCACAAATATTGCGAAGTAAGCGGAACACTCGAGGTGCTCTCGATTTTGATGTGGATGAATCGAAAGTAATTCTAGACGAAAAAGGAAAGCCGATAGACATAAAAGCTTATGAGAGGAACGTGGCCACTAAGTTGATAGAAGAATTTATGCTAGTGGCCAATGAAACGGTAGCAGAAGAGTATTATTTTCGGGAATTACCGTTTGTGTTTAGAGTTCATGAAGATCCTGATACATCTAGAATAAATGATATTATGTCTGTGATTAGTAGTTTTGGCCATACGTTGGACACTAAGCAGAAAGTGAAACCTTCGGAAATACAAAAACTTCTTCTAAACGTTAAAAGTAGGCCAGAAGAAGATATTATTTCGAAATTAGTTTTGAGATCCTTAAAGCAAGCTAAATATAATCATGAATGTGCGGGACACTTTGGGTTAAGTGCAAGGTTTTATTGTCATTTTACTTCACCGATTAGACGTTATCCGGATTTAGAAATCCATAGAATTATTAAGTACAATATTCATGGTAAATTAAAAGGGGCGAAACTTAAAAATTTATACCAGGAAGTGGCCGAAGTTTCGAAACACAGTTCTTTTATGGAAAGGCAGGCCGAATTAGCTGAACGAGAGACAATAAAAATCAAAAAGGCTGAATTCATGGAAGATAAAGTTGGTCAATCATTCTATGGTATAATCAGTGGAGTTACTTCTTGGGGATTGTATATTACCCTTCCGAATACGGTAGAAGGCTTGTTACCGCTTAATAATATGTACGATGATTATTATATTTTTGATGAACCTAACTTTCGTTATGTTGGAGAAAATTTAGGCAAATCTTATCAAATAGGACAAAAGGTCCATGTTAAGGTTGCCAGAGTTGATCATGATACTCACTCTATAGATTTTGACTTAATCGATTAACATTTTATCCGCTTTATGAAAAACTGAATGAAAAAACCTCGTCGAATATATTTTCAGTATATTTAATATGTACTATGTATATTTAAGACGAGGTACGCTCTTAAAAAGTTTTTTTTATCATAAATTTATTTGTTGCAATGCTTTTTATATCGAAGTGTTCTAATAGCTCTTCATCCTTCAATGATTTTTTATATCCAGATTCTGATATAATCTGTACGACTCTAGATGGATCAATTTCTAAGTTATTTTCAAAAGAAACACAACTAAAAGGGTAATGAACCCCTTGGTAGAAATCCACATAAGTTTTGATATTATCACTCATTTTTGTTTTTATACATTTGATTGTATGGTGAGTAAAGTTGTAATTTTTGGCTATGTTCATTTTATTATACATCCTTTCGATATTAGATTAGAGTTATTGTACTTTATCTTATGATTAGCTTTAAAAAAATAGTACAAGTTATTTTAGTATTTTTAAATAGAATAACTAAAATAATTTTACTTTTAAAGTTGGATAGGGTAAAATAGTTTTACATTTAAAAGATCTATGTTATAATGGTTTTATACATTTTATTTTTATGTAGAAAGGATGGAATATGTTAAAAATAGTAATTTCAGGACCATCTGGTTGTGGAAAGGGTACAGTAGTAAAAGAATTATTAAAATATAGTAATTATAAATTGTCGATATCGGTAACTACAAGACAAAAGAGGTCTACTGAAGAAGAAGGCGTGCATTATTTTTTTAAGACACAAGAAGAATTCGATTCGATGATAGCCGGCGATGAACTTTTAGAATATGCTAACTTTTGTGGCAATTTTTATGGTACGCCAAAAGACTATGTGGATAAGACTATAAAGGATGGATTCGATATCATTTTAGAAATTGAAGTAGAAGGTGCTTTAAAAATAAAGGATAAATTTCCGGAAGCTATTCTAATCTTCTTGATACCGCCTACATTTACAGAGCTTCATTCGAGACTTGTAGGGCGACAAACGGAATCCGAAGATGTTATAAACTACAGACTCTCTAGAGCTAGAGAAGAATTAGCGCTTTATAAAAAATACGATTACATTGTGATTAATGATGATATTTCGGAGGCCGTTCGACAAATTAATGCTATAGTCGAGTCAGAAAAACTAAGGAGTCACAATAGAAAAGATATTATAGACTTTATGTTAAACAATTAGCGATGAAAAAATTATAAATATAAATATCAAGGAGATATAATTATGTTAGAACCGTCTTATTCTCAACTTATGGAAAGAATCAACGAAGATGCAGGAAACCACAAGATAACTAGTAGATATTCTATTATCATAGCTACGGCTAAAAGAGCTAGACAAATTATTGAATTAATTAACCAAGAAGCTGCTGGAGAATTAAGAGATAAGCGCAAAATAGAGGAAGCTATTGACTTTCGGGAAAGGTTAAGAACGACGAAGCCGACCAGTATAGCTGTGAATGAATTATATCGAGGAGAGATAAAAATAAAAGAAAGAGATGTTATGTAAAAAATGTACTGTAAAATAATAGCTGATACCACAGTTAACAAACTTTTTGGCAATATTTTTGATTATGAAATTCCTGACTCTTTAGATATTAAAGTCGGATCTAGGGTATTAGCTCCCTATGGTAAATCAAACAAAGAAATAAAAGGTTTTGTTATTGAGATTTTTGAAAATATCGGCGAAGTTCCGTATGCTATAAAGCAAATTATTGGTGAAGTAGAGCCTAAACAACAGATACTGAATGAAGAACAAATAGCTATTTTAAAATTTTTGGTTGAATATTACGGAAGTACGTACACAGCTGCTTTACACTGTGTACTTCCAACTATAAAAAAAGGCTCAAAATTAGAAAATCTTTTTAAAATTGATCCATCCATATTAGAAGCTTGTGAAACTTCAGCCAAAAATAATTCGACTACAATCAATTCTGCTGCGACCAAAAATAATTCGGCCACAATCGATTCACCTTCAGCCAAAAATAATTCGGAAGCTATCGATTCGAATAATTCAGATGCAATCGATTTAAATAATTCGGAAGTTGTCGACTTGAATAATTCGGAAGCTATCGACTTAAATAATCCGGAAGCTGTCGACTCGAATAATCCGGAAGCTGTCGACTCGAATAATTCGGAAGCAATCGACTTAAATAATTCGATTGCAATTGACACATCATTTATAGAAGATGATAAATTTATAACCTTAAATGAAGAGCAGGAAAATGTTTATAGGACAATATCCGATTATTCAGGGTACAGAACGTTTTTAATGGAAGGGGTAACTGGCAGTGGTAAGACCGAAATATTTTTGTACCTTATTCGAGATATTTTAGAAAAGGGTCAATCGGCCATAGTTCTGGTACCAGAAATATCATTAACCAGGCAAACTATAAAGAGATTTAAGGATAGATTTGGATCCTCTATAGCTTTAACTCACAGTAAATTATCTGCTAAAGAGCGGACTAAAGTATATATGGATGCTCGAAACGGAAATGCTAAAGTGATTATAGGACCTCGTAGTGCAGTATTTATGCCGTTACAAAATTTATCCTTAATAATAATAGATGAAGAGCATGATAGTAGCTACAAGTCAGAAAAGGCCCCGAAGTTTCATGCAACAGAAATTGCTAAATTAAGGATGCAAAACAATGGTGGCAAGGTTGTCCTAGCTTCTGCGACACCGAGTATGGAGTCATATTATAAAGCGGTGATGGAAGAATACACGCATTTAAAATTGCTAAAGCGGGCAGGAAATGCACAAATGCCGAAGATAGAAATAGCTGATATGAGAGAAGAGTTAGCATCCGGCAATCTAAATGTAATCAGCAGAAAGCTCCATCGAGCAATTTTAGATACAGTAAAAGCGGACAAGCAAGTGATAATCTTATTAAATAGAAGAGGATACTCTACATTTGTAAATTGTAGGTCATGTGGACATGTATTGAAGTGTAACAATTGTGATCAACCGTTTACGTATCATAAATCAGGAAATTATTTAAGTTGCCATTATTGCTTAGAAAAGCAGAGTGTACCGGAGACGTGTCCGGAGTGTGGGAGTAAATATGTAAAATTTTTTGGGAATGGAACACAAAAAGTGGAAGAATATTTAACAACACATTTTGAAAAATACGGAATAAGTCGGATGGACTTAGACACGGTTAGCAAAAAGAATGCTATGGACAATTTATTGGCTGATTTTGAAAATAAGAAAACCAAAATATTAGTAGGAACACAAATGGTATCTAAAGGACATGATTTTAAAGATGTAACCTTAGTAGGCATAATATCGGCCGATTCTCTACTTTATTCGGAAGACTTTCAAGCAGGCGAAAAAACATATCAATTATTAACGCAAACATTAGGTAGATCTGGAAGAGGGTTAGATAGAGGAAAAGTAGTAATCCAAACATATTCGCCGCAGAATTATGTAATAACGAGTATCTTACAGAATAAGCAACATAAGTTTTACAAAGATGAGTTATTGTCAAGAAAATTTATGAAATATCCGCCGTTTCACCATATTTTTATGGTAATAGTATCGTCAGAGGATGAACAGTTATTAAAGGAAAATATAAAAAAGCTTTATGCCTATTATAAACATTACAATCGAAAAAAGCTATTTAGGATATTAGGGCCAGTGGTGGCGATGCAACCGAAGATAGCAAAAAATTACAGATGGAAGATAACGATACTTGGTGCGGACCGAAAATTAATAATGATGTACGGCCAATATTGTATAGATAAATTTGTACAAAATGAGAAGCCCAAAAAATGTACGATAAGCTGGGATGTGGATCCAAAAAACATGGCGTAACCTCTCAGTCACTTCGTGACAGCTCTCCTAGAAAGAGAGTCTAATAACCTCTCAGTCACTTCGTGACAGCTCTCCTAGAAAGAGAGCCTAATAACCTCTCAGTCACTTCGTGACAGCTCTCCTAGAAAGAGAGCCTAATAACCTCTCAGTCACTTCGTGACAGCTCTCCTAGAAGGAGAGCATAATTAAAAACAAGGAAGGATTTTTATTATGGCTATTAGAACAATCAGGGTTGAGGATGACCCTATTTTAAGAAAAGTGTCAAGACCTGTTATAAGGTTTGACGAATCTTTACATTCTCTTTTAAATGATATGGAAGAGACTATGAGAAATGCTTATGGCGTTGGATTGGCTGCGCCACAAATCGGAATATTGAAGAGATTATTTATAATAGATATTGGCGAAGGGTTAGTTGAATTTATCAACCCAATTATTATTTCTGAAGATGATGAGCAGTTAGGCGATGAAGGCTGTCTAAGCCTTCCTGGCCGATTTGGAGAAGTGAAGCGCCCATTAACTGTTACTATAAAAGCTCAGGATAGATTTGGTCAATATTTTGAGTTAACCAAATCCGAACTTTTTGCTAGAGCTATATGTCATGAAAATGATCATTTAGATGGCACAATATTTTCTGATCTTGTTATCGGTGATCTACAATATAATCATGAAGGTGATGAATAAATAAATTATATCAACCTTAAAATATCGTATTGAAGGAGATAGATAAATGAAAATAGTTTTTATGGGTACGCCAGATTTCGCTGTACCAACTTTGAAAATGTTAATAGATGATGGGCATGAAATATCTTTAGTTTTTACTCAACCAGATAAGCCAAAAGGCCGTGGGTATAAGGAATACCCATCCCCGGTTAAACAATTAGCATTGAAATATGACTTAACTATTGTCCAACCAAAAAGGTTGCGCAAGAATAAAGAAATTCAAGATTTGCTACAAGCTACTAATCCGGATTTAATAGTAGTTGTAGCATACGGGCAAATTCTTCCAGAATCTATATTAAAAATACCGAGACTAGGATGTATAAATATACATGCATCATTGTTGCCAAAATACCGAGGTGCTGCACCGATACAGTGGGCCATAATTAAGGGTGAAACAACCACCGGTATTACGATCATGTACATGGATAAAGGTCTTGATACAGGCGATATGCTTCACAAAAAAGAAATACTAATAAAGGAACATGATAATGCTGGGTCCATGTTTGATAAATTAAAAATTTTAGGTGCTATGGCCTTAAAAGAAGCTTTACCTTTGATAGAATCAGGTGGCCTAAACAGGCAAAAACAAGATGAAGCACTCTCTTGCATGGCTCCCAAAATTGAAAAGGATATGTGTAAGCTATCCTTCCATATGAGTGCAAAAGAGTTAGGAAACCTAATAAGAGGTTTGTATCCATCCCCTTGTGCTTATATAGAATATAAGGGGTTGAAAATAAAAATCCATTCTGCTAAAGAGGCGTTGGCCGAAGGATTTACAGCCGATGGCGATGCTGGTACAATTTTGAATGTGGATACACAGGGTATCTTGATTAACACTGTTAAAGGTTTGCTTCTAATTACCGAAATTCAAGCGCCGAATAAACGTAAAATGCCTGTGGGTGAATATATTAAAGGTAATTCAATCGAAGTTGGTTATCGGTTTTAATCGGATCCACTCGGGTTAAATCAAGGTCACAACATTGCGGGGAAGTGGCCCTGCTCCCCTTCCAGGGGAGCAGGGCCAACTTAGATATTGTTCCTACTTCGCTGGAAGGGGAGCAGGGCCAACTTAGATATTGTTCCTACTTCGCTGGAAGGGGAGCAGGGCCAACTTAGATATTGTTCCTACTTCGCTGGAAGGGGAACAGGGTTATCCGCCCCTTAGTTAGTTTCGCTAAGAAAGTGGAGTCTTGAAATAATATATATGAAAAGGAAATATAAATGAAAAATTCTAGAGAAATAATAGTGGATATATTATTAAAAGTAGAAAAGGAGGGTACGTATTTACAGCTGTTATTAAAAAAAGAGTTAGATGGATTCGAAAGCCTAGATAAAAGTTTTATAACTGAAGTGGCGACAGGAGCAATGAAGAGACAAATAACAATAGACTATATAATAAACGAAGTATCGACTATAAAAATTAATAAGATGAAACCGTTTATTAGAAATTTATTGCGAATGAGCGTGTATCAATTGAAATATTTGGACAAGATTCCGGCCCATGCTGTGATAGACGAAGCGGTCAAATTGACAAAGAAAAAAGGTTATGCTACTTTGACCAAGTTTGTGAATGCTGTCCTTCGGAATGTAGACCGTCAGGATATTATTCTGCCAGATGACGACTTGTCCGTAAAGTATTCTATAGCACCGTGGATAATCGACTCCTGGTCGGTAACTTATGGTCCGGTTATAGCCGAAAAAATTGCGAACGAATTAAGTGCGAATAGGGCCAAAGTTTCTGCTAGAATTAACACTTTAAAAACTACTAAAACTGACCTGATTAACTTCTTAGTTAATGAGTCGGTTATTCCTTTGCCGGGTAATATATATCCAGATGAATATTTATATTTGAATGGTGTAAATGATATTGCATCCATGAAGTCTTTTGCAGAAGGTTTATTTACCATTCAAGATGAAAGCGCCGGGATCGTTAGTCATGTAGTAAACCCATTGGCCGGCGAATACATTTTAGATTTGTGTAGCGCCCCAGGTGGTAAGTCCACACATTTAGCTCAGTTGTCTCAGAATCAGGCCAACATAATCAGTACAGATATTTTTGAACATAAGATTGATTTAGTTAAAAAAAATGCTAGCCGTTTAGGTGCCGGTTCGATTTGTGCAGAATTGTACGATGAAAAAGATATTGATAAGTTTGTCGGCCGTTTCGACAAAGTTCTAATAGATGTGCCTTGCTCCGGACTAGGTCTCTTAAAACGAAAACCGGATATAAATTTTAACCGAAATGAATACCATATAGCACAAATTAATGCGACTCAAAAATCCATTGCTAAAACTGCTGCTTCTTTTCTTAAGCCCGGCGGTAGCCTGGTTTATAGTACTTGCACTCTTAATAAGACTGAAAATGAACTTATGGTTGATTATATTTCAGCCTTGGGATTGGTGCCCGATTGTACGTTGATAGATTATGTTCCCGATATGTTCAAAGAATTTGTTTCTGGCGGACATGTTACTATTTTTCCTTTTGTGGCAAATACTGACGGATTTTTTATAGCTAAATTTAAGAAATAAATATAAAAGGTGATATGAATGTATTACGATAGAATTTTATTACAAAAAGCAAGATCACTACGAAAAAATATGACGAAACAAGAAAGATTTTTATGGTCTAGGTTTTTAAAACGTCATCCAATAAAATTTTTGCAGCAACGACCAATAGATCCATATATAGTAGACTTTTATTGTCATCAAGCGAAACTTGTAATAGAAGTAGATGGATCGCAACACTATACAGAAGAAGGAATGAAATCCGATAAAATAAGATCTGATTTTTTAGGACAATATGGATTAGAAGTTATACGATTTAGCAATGATGAGGTATGGAACCATATTAAGGGAGTGAAATATACGATTAACAAAAAATTAAAGGAGAAAATCAGCACTTTCGATTTTGACGAGACAGAATTTCTCAGTTAGCTTTGCCAAAAGGGATTACGGAGTAACCACTCCAGAAGGACCCCCTCAGTCAGCTTTGCCAAAAGGGATTACGGAGTAACCACTCCAGAAGGACCCCTCAGTCAGCTTTGCCAAAAGGGATTACGGAGTAACCACTCCAGAAGGACCCCTCAGTCAGCTTTGCCAAAAGGGATTACGGAGTAACCACTCAAGAAGGATCCCTCAGTCAGCTTTGCCAAAAGGGATTACG
>LNZM01000072.1 GCA_002007295.1 Candidatus Epulonipiscioides saccharophilum
TCCAAACTTTCTGGCGGTGCTATCTTATTGAATCTTGGCGCTACTTTGACTTGACCCTCTGGTGGTATTAATTTTAAATCCCTATAGGTTAAATCATGATCTATCGTCATTTCTGCTTCTCGAGCCGCATCGCATCTTGTAGCATAATCGTCGTTAAATGTTTCTGGCTGTGGAATTTCTACGTCATTATATAAATCTTTATATTTTTCACTAGGAATCCATGGTCTATGCGGTGCTTTGTGATGACACATTAATAAAAACGGCTTATCTTTATCTCTTTCTTTTATAAAATCTAGTGACATATCTGTAATAATATCTGTTACATAGCCTTTAAATCTTTTGTCTACACCTTGTTGCTTCATCAATGGATCATAGTAATCTCCTTGGCCATGCAAAACACACCAGTAATCAAAATCTACAGGATCTGAATATCCACCTTCGCCAAGATGCCACTTTCCTATCATCGCTGTTTTATATCCTACAGTTTGTAATAATTTCGGAAATGTTTGCTGTCTTGCATCAAAGTTATCCATCAGTGTTACTACACCATTTAAGTGACTGTGCTTTCCTGTTAATATTACTGCTCTACTCGGTGCACAAATTGAGTTAGTACAAAAGCAATTGTCAAATCTCATCCCCTCATTTGCTATTCGATCCATATTAGGTGTTACATTCATTTTGCTACCGTAACAACTCATAGCATGAGAAGCGTGGTCATCTGTCATAATAAAAATAATATTAGGTTGCTTCATTAGTATTTTTCCTTTCAGCTAAAAAAATTATTTATAGTTGCTTTAGTTGACATGATAAACTAACAAATATTTAGTTCTAATTTGTATTGTTTGCCAAAATTTATGATTATATGCTCATTATTTACATCCTAATTTATGCGTTAAGAATGTATCCGATTACTAAATTGCCTTTTGATGTTGATTAATTTAATTGCAAAATCACTCGACAGACTAAAATTATTCGTTGTGAATGTATCCGATTGCTAAATCACCTTTTGATGTTTTACCGATTAGTTTAGTTGCAAAATTAATCGATATACTAAAATTATTCGTTGAGAATGTATCCGATTACTAAATCACCCTTTGATGTTTTGCCAATTAGTTTAGCTGCAAAATCACTAGGATCATTTGTTAAGTGAGTTTCTCCTTCAAATTTTAATATCACACCTTCTTCACAAATATCCGCAAAAATTACTTTAGCACCCTTTCCGTAGTTTACGGATTTTGGTGATCCAAATATAAAACTTGAAATATTAAAATCGTTTGTATCGTTTTCTTCATTTAATATTAAAATTTCATCCGAACTTATGCGCTTTAGCCTTCTCGGTACAGTTAGTTCTAACACTTGGTTTTTGGAACTGTGATTGTCATTTGGATAATCTAAATCCTTATCTATATCTATTACCGCCATAGATAAATGTGTAGCACGACCAAAGTGGTCTACTAATACGTTCGGTCTTTCAATTTTATGCCAAAGATTTCTTACTCCATTTTGATAAACAATAGAGTTTGGTGTATAAGCAAAACCGTCCTCATAAACCCAGTTTAGTCCATCTGCAGATCTTAGATATATGGCCCGAAAGTCGATGAAAGCATTAATTATCATGTGGAATTGAACTTCGTCTTTCCATATAACCGGATCTTCGTAGACAGAATTTCTGTATTTTTCTGGGATCGTTAAATTTTCTTGGATTGTTTTTGTACAAACCTCATATGGGCCTAAAATCCCGTTTGCGCTTTTTATCATATTGCCAGCTTTGCTAGCAAACAAAAATGAACCGTCCTCTAATTCTAGTCCGGAAAGATTGCGTTCATATCTATAAGCTCTGGGCGAATCATTATGATTGATAATCATTTTACCTTCGTATTTCCAAGGTCCGCTGATAGAGTTAGAGCTTAAAATTATGGGAATGAAATTTACTAAAGTGTACATATAATATGTTCCATCACTTCTTAAAATTATATTTGTATTATGTCCAAGCGAATCTAAATTGTCTGCTATATCCTCTTGATTGGCGTACGTATAGGCCTTATCTCTAACGATCGAATAAGGACCCATCGGATTGTCTGCTACCGCATAGGCTGTGGTGGATAATGGCCAAGCCCAATGACCTTTTCTAGAAGATTCTGGCCACCTAACAATATTAAGATGATATTTATTATTTTCTTGGACAATCCTTCCTCCCCAGTAAGAATATTCATTGTCCTCTATTCCATTGTTTGTATCCCGAGGCAATACATAATCGGCGCCCCATATTCCGGTAGAAATCAAATGGTTAGCAGGCAACGGCTTTATTAAATCACTAAAAGATGATCCAAAAATTGCTGATACGCTTGCTATGGCTATTTCGGACAACGGACTTTCGGTTCCGCTAAAATCTATGGCTGTGATCGCATAAATGTTGAGAGAACCTTTTATTGGCAAAGTATCTATAAAAGTTGTGCCTTTTTTAAAATGATGGTGCAGTAAGGATAATTTACTAGAAAGATTATCTGCTCGATAAATATTGTAAAATTCAGTGTCTTCGTTTCCGTCTGTCCAAGTTAAAGTTACCTCATAGTCTGATGCTTGTACTCTTAAATTGGTTGGTGCTATAGAAATACCCTCATCTCTTTTTATAGCCTTAACTACGTAGGAAGAAGTCGAGTCAGGAAAATCACTTAACTTAATGCAGTAGTAATAAAATTGGCCGGGTATCGCAGAGTGGTCTACATAAACATTTGTACAGTTGCTAGCAATTTTTTTATAGCCTTTTCGTTTTTTAGTGCTTCTGTAAATATCACAAGGCATTTCTTGATTAAATACTAAAGCAATGCCATTGGCCACTTCTTCTGGAACAATGCCCCACCTGGGCTTATTAGCTGTATTAGAAGATTCGGTCAAGTATAGGTCTATCCATTCAACATAAACATTTATGTCGAAATCAGAATACATAGTTATTTTTAGCCGTGGATTTGTTAACTGTGTATCCTCGACCGAATATTCTCCTCCGTATTCTTTGGCGGGATCTGGAGCATTAGGTACTTTTATTTTATCTGATAATAAAATTTCTTTTTCCTCACATATTAATGATAAACTAACGTAACCATCACAAACATATTCTGTTTGAGCCGCCAATCGCCACTTGACAATATCACCGCTTGCAAATTTTTTTGCTACTTCTCTTATACTGGTGTAGGTGACAACTTTGTTTCCGCCACTAGATAGCTTATCACCAGATAGGCCCATAGGAAAGTGGCCATCAATTACTTTTCCGACCCATGAATCGGATTGAGTATGCAATCTCCAGCCAGGATAGCCTTTGTCATCAAAATTACCATCAAAAAGCATTTCATTTGGAATGTTAAAACCTACTAAAGTAATATCACTTGGTGCCATTTTCATGAGATCAACTCCTATTTTTAATTATAACTTGCTTAATCAATATCATGTATTAATATTGTATCCAAATTTTGCAAAAAAATGTTTCCAAATCAAAATTGAAACGATCGCAAGAAATTACTTGACAAATTTTAGAAAAAGTAGTATAAATATCATGAACGAAAAATATGTTAGGAGAGCAAATTGTGAAACCAAATATAATAATAATTTATGCTGACGACTTAGGTTATGGCGATCTATCATGCTATGGAGCCGAAGATATAAAGACAATTAATATAGATTCATTAGCAGAAGACGGGATAATTTTTAATCAGGCCTATTCCACCTCTTCTGTATGTACACCGGCTAGATATGGAATGTTAACAGGAGTATATCCGTTTTCGAATAATAAAATAAGAATATTACCGGGAAATGCGCAACAATGTTTAATTTCGAAAGAGCAAATAACTTTGCCGAAAATGTTAAAGACAGCGGGCTATAACAGTGCGGTTATTGGAAAGTGGCATTTAGGTTTAGGAGACGGATCGATAGACTGGAATGGATATATTGAGCACACACCAAACGATGTAGGGTTTGACTTTTCATTTATATTTCCTGGAACAAACGATAGGGTACCGAGTATATTTGTAAAAGACCATCATGTTTATAATTTAGAACAAGACGATCCAATTACAGTATACTATGGAAAGGCTGAAGGATGTCCGTTTATAAATGAGATAGATACTTACAAAAATAATCCAGAGAAGTTAAAAATAAGATCTACGCATGGACATTCAGACATGATAGTGAATGGAGCAGGCCGAATAGGTTATATGAAAGGCGGAAAGAAAGCCATATGGAAAGACGAAGAATTAACCGACACATTCGTAAACCAGGCTAAAGCATTTATAGAATCTAGTGGGGACAAGCCGTTCTTTTTATATTTTGCAGCACATCAGCCACATGTACCAAGGATAGCTAACAAAAGGTTTGTTGGCACTACGGAATTAGGGCCGAGAGGAGACGTTATAGCAGAGTTTGATTACGGCGTAGGCGAATTAGTTTCTTATTTAAAAGAAAAGGATATTTTGGAAAATACAATAATAATTATATCCAGCGATAATGGACCAGTATTTGACGATGGTTATAACGATCACGCCCTAGAGTTAACAGGTAAGCATAAGCCAACTGGGCCATTTAGAGGCGGCAAGTACAGCAAATATGAAGGTGGCGTTAGAATTCCATTTATAGTTTCATGGAAAGGTCATTTACAAAAAAGTGTGTCTCCAGCCATTATTAGCCAAGTAGATTTGTTAGCTTCTTTGGCCAAAATGTTGAATGTAGATCTAGAGGAAAAGGTAGATAGTCAAAATATGCTAGACGCATTACTCGGTAAAGATTCTATAGGCCGAAGAGAGGTTATGTTTGAGAATAATAACAAGACTACCATGCTAAGACAAGATCAATGGATTTTCTTGCCGAGAAGTAAAAGTATACATTCTGATATTCCGATGCAAAGAGATTTCGGTGATATGCCAAAAGATCAATTATTTAACATTAATTTTGATATCTCACAACAAGATAATTTAGTAGATAATTATCCGGAAATAGCTAAAAAAATGAGCCAAAGATTAGAAAGCTTAGGCTATTTGGATACAAAGTCCGACTTATATGAAAGTGGAAAATAACCCAAAGATGAATGTATTATAGTTTCTTAATTAAAGGATAAGTAGGATAACAGAATAATCCAAAGATGAATGCTTAGCTTCATTATAATGGACAAGCAGGATAACAGAATAATCCAAAGATGAATGCTTAGCTTCATTATAACGGACAAGTAGGATAACAGAATAATCCAAAGATGAATGCATAGCTTCTTAATAATGGATAAGTAGGATAACAGAATAATCCAAAGATGAATGCATAGCTTCTTAACAATGGATAAGTAGGATAACAGAATAATCCAAAGATGAATGCATAGCTTCATTATAATGGATGACGAGGCATACATGGGAACTTAAGAAATTAACTATTATTAAACTCAAATATAGCTATCGAAAAATAAGTTCATAAAGACTTTTACGAAGTAATCACTCCAGAAGGACCCCTCAGTCAGTTTCGCTGACAGCTCCCCTGGAAGGGGAGCAGGACAACTTCCCCGCAATTTTGTGACAGCTCCAGGTTGCCCGCCCCTTAGTTAGCTTCACCAAAAGATTCTTAAGTTCCCAGCTATGGATGATGATGACAACAATTAATTGGAGGTAGTTTTATGAATAATGATGAAAAAATATTAAGGAAACTAGCTTATGAGTATAAAAAGATAGCCGAATTGCCTCGTAATGCTGAATTAGTTAAACTTCATACGGCAGTAAACGATTTGAAAATGATTCGTCCGATAGTTACTATGGCCGAGTTGCCTTGGCACGAATTAAATGTAGATGGGTCATTGACTTTGCAGTGTAAAGATCCTGTGTTCAAGAATATAGAAAAAAATTTCAGACAGACTTTATTTCAGTTTAAATATTTTCCTGCAGATATGATAGTTAGGCCATACGTCAAAGTTCAGAAAGTTGTAAAACATTCTAGTATAGGTGTGGAAATTGACGAAACAACTTTGCATTTGGATGCTGATAATCACATATCCTCTCATCAATATAAAGATCAATTTGAAGAAGACGACTCTATAAATTTATTGAAAGATGTTGTCGTAACTTATGACAAAGAAGAAACGATGAAAAGATTTACTAAAGTGGCAACAGCGATAGGCGATATCATACCGATACATTTGGGTGGAATTGCTTATATCGGTAATGCAAATTGGGATGTAATATCAAGATTAAGAGGAGTCACCGCAATTTTAATTGATCTTTTAGATAGACCAGAATTTATGATGGATTTAATTGAAAGATTTACGCAAATTAAAGAAGGAGTCATAGCACAATATGAAGAGCTAGGATTGTTAGACTATGATCCGGACAATATCCATTGTACAAGTCCGTATACTAGTGATTTGCCGGCTAAAGACTATGTAGCGGGCGAGCCTTTAAAATGCAAAGATGTTTGGGGCCGAGGGGCTGCACAAATATTTGGTTCGGTTAGCAAAGAGATGCATGATGAGTACGACATAGAATTTATGAAGAGAACAGTTGGTAAGTGTGGCCTAGTTTATTACGGCTGTTGTGAGCCGCTAGATAAAAAAGTTGATATAGTGGAGAAAATTCCAAACTTACGAAAAATTTCTATTACGCCATGGGCCGACGTGGCTAATGCCGCAGAAGTTATAGGTAAAAAATACGTTATTGCTTCAAAGCCTAATCCGGCCAATGTTGCTACATCAATTTTAGATCAAAATGTAATTAAAGCTGAGATCGGTAACATTTTAAATTCGTGCAAAAAAAATTCTTGCAATGTTGAATTAACTTTAAAGGATATTAGTACCTGTAAGTATAGTTTACAAACTTTAATTGATTGGGAAAAAGTCACAATGGATATGATTAAAAATTATTAATTTTTTTTGGGGAAATTAACAGTTGTTCGTATTATTCTCCATATTAACTTGACAAAAATGTATATGGTATTTAAACTACTATTATATATATCATATGGAAAAGGAGAGTAGGGCAACTTTTAGTATCCCTAATATTATTATGAAAGATAAATCTAAAACATTAATGAAGCGGATTACATCCTCAAGTGTATATTCTAGACTTGATACACAAGTAGGTCTTTTAATACTGCTCATAGTTAGTTTTTCCTGTTCAACAGTTGGAATATATATTTATAACGTTTGTTATAATCACACAATAAATACATTAGTAGAGAAATGTGAGATAAGTTATCAATATCTACTGCAACATTTAGATATGAACATCTTTGATGAAGTAATCACTAAAGAGGATATAACAACAGATAGTTATGAAAAAAATTATAATTTATTAAGTCAGGTTAGACAATTAATTTCGGCCAAATATTTATATACAGCTACATACAATGAAGATAATGAGTTTATTTATCAGATTGATGCTATATCAATGAACAGTAAAGATTTTCGGTATCCGGGAGATTTGATTGAATTAGAGTTTCAAGATGATGTACAAAGAGCGATGAGTGGCGAATATGTTATTTCTGATGATATTCTTAGTACAGATTGGGGAGATATTTTTGTAGCTTTTTATCCGGTATATGAAAATAAGAAGGTTGTTGGAATTATAGGGATATCATTTTATGCTCACGACGAAAAGCAGTTGTATATAAACTTACAAATATTTACTACAATATTTATTAGCATAGTGTGTTATTTATCATCTATCTTAGCTAAACATTTTTTCAAGCGTATATCTAATCCACATTTTCAAGATATTTATAATACAGATTCATTGACAGGCTTAAAAAATCGTAATGCATATGACGTAGACACAAATAATATTATTCATCGACGTATGTTAGACGAATATACATTAGTACTAGCAGATTTAAATGGGTTGAAAGTAATAAATGATAAGCATGGTCATCAACACGGTGATGCTTACATCAAATTTGCGTCCAGTGCATTGACATCAGATAATAACAAAGATTATGTAGTATATAGAATAGGCGGAGACGAGTTTGCTATATTATTTTCGAATCAAAATATTGAGCGTATTGAAATGTATATAAAACAAACCAAAAATACATTAAGAGATATATCGAACATTAATTTACCAATCGCATCTTTGGCCATGGGTTGGGCTAAATGTGAAGGAAAGGATTTAGAGGCCTGGGAATCCGCACAAGAAAAAGCAGATTATGCAATGTATACGGACAAGAAAGCTTTTTATAGCATGAATAAAGAAATGGCTATGCGAAAAAATAGAGACTGATAATATGCAAATGGATCAAAAATAATTGGTTATGGCAAGTTGTTAACCGGTTATTTTTTTTATGCACATATTTATTTATAATGAAGAATAAAATGGCTAATGTATGTTTTAATTGATGGCATATAAAATACAAAATATTAATTAACAAGAAGCGATTTAAATGTTTAGTGGTTTTCTCAGCTTATTTAAAATGTGTTGGCAATTCAATAGAAAATATATTTATTCATTAATAGCGCAAACTATATTAGCAAGTGCATCGACCCTAGTCATAATAGTGTTTCGTATCATTTTAATTTTCAAAATTTTAAGTAAAATATAAAACAAGGAGCAAAATATGCTAAAAATTTAGCATTCGATAAACGCCCCTATGAAGAACTCTACGACATGAAAAATGGCCGATATAATTCTATTAATTTAGCCGACGATCCAGCCTATTCATCTATAAAAGCTCAACTTAACGAGCAGTTAATATCCGTTTTAATCAAGGAAGAAGATCCTCGTATGGTGGAAGAAGTTTGTAGATTTGAAATAGGGGAATATATTCTTTGAGAATATTAATTCATTGATTGGAAAAAATAGGATAAGACGTACTAAAATAAAAAAGACCTCCTCATTTCGATAGTGAGGAGGTAAGTAAGGAGGTAGTTCTTCTTAAGTTGTTCCGTTTGGCTTAGGTGATCGGAAGTTTTAGGAAAAATTCATTTCCTGATATTATAGTATGACGATACACAAAAATGGTTACAACTTTTTAAAAAAATTTTTTAATTATTTTTTAATTTATTTCTTGAACGCTGAAAATCGGTATATTAGCATTGTCCGATATATTGATAATAATGAGAAGATCTTTAATTTTATAATGAACCATAGAGTCAATTACTTCGATAGACACGTGTTCGGATATTTCATCGGCCGTATTGAAAAAATAATCTCTATGACTTTTTCTGAAGCTGATTAAATTTTTTACAAAGTCGATTAACTCATAGTTTAAGTCATCGTATTTTATTTTATTTATTTCCTCGCTACTATTATAAGAATTTTCTATACCATACTTAGTGCGTTGCCCTTCACATCCGCCATGCAGAAAAGGGATACCTTGGCCCAAGAGGATAAAAGTATAGGCAAGTTTCATTTGGCGTAAAATTCCTTCTAAGCTTTCTTCGAAGGCGTAATATAATTCGTCGAACATGGTGTAATTATCATGACAGGATACATATGAAATGCTTTGAAGAGGATTTGAATAATGCGGTGCTGTCAACAAGTTTGTGGCTCGTCTAGTTATATTAGTGGTAACTTGGCCGATAATAAGTTGTTTCGATTTATTTCTAAATTCGTCGTTAAAAAATCCGATATTAGGTATTTCAGTATGATTAGCTTGGATGGCGCATTTTTTGGATGAAATAACCGTATTCATTTTCCAACCTTCACCGTAGAGATATATATTTGGATTTATTTCTCTTAGTGTTTTGTCTATGAGTTGCATGGTTTCGATATCATGGATACCCATTAAGTCAAACCGAAAGCCACTAAAGCCGAATGTTTCTTCTAAATATACCAATGAGTCAACTATAAATTTACGAACCATGACTCTTTCGGATGCTACTTCGTTCCCACATCCGGATGCATTTCCGGCTACACCGTCTTTGTACCTGAAAAAATAATACGGAACTAGTTTTTCGAATGAAAATTCATCCATATGATATACATGGTTAAATACTACATCCATTATTACGCCAATACCATCTTTGTTGAAGCGGTTTACTAATTTGACTAATTCGTTGATCCTTTCATATGGATCGTTTTGATCCGTACTATATTTTCCTTCTAATACATTGTATTGGACAGGGTCATAGCCCCAGTTGTATTGCCTAGATTTGTCTCGTTCATCGATAGATCCAAAATCATAAATTGGCATCAATTGAACATGCGTTACTCCTAAGTTTTTTATATAATCATATCCAGCTAGATGATTGTTTGCACTGCGTATTCCTTTTTCGATAAAGCCTTTAAATTTTCCGGGATATTTAAAATTACATTTTGTATCTGTTGTGAAATCTCGTATATTTGCTTCGTATATTATAGCATCTCTTTTTGGGATTTGTAAATATTTTCGTCTCTTAACAATTTTATCCGGATTAATCACATAATTGTAAAGTGAGTTTATAGCGCCAGACCTAGCATACGGATCTAGAGCCATATATTTGGCCATATGCTCTACTTCTAGCATATAGCCTATTCCTTCTAAATCTCGGCGTACTTTTGCATAATAAACTCCATTTTCTGTATATCTCATACCATATATTGTATCGTCCGTGAAACAAACATTAACTCCAAAAGCTGTTGGTGCCCATACATAAAATTCAGTGTAATCGCCATGATAAAAACTACCTAGTGGTCCATCATATTTATTTTCGATCGCAAATTTTGGTGTTTGGACGATAAATCTATATTCTATAGGGTAGACCATATCATCTATTTGTATATAATATTTTTTACGTAGCTTTATCTTTATTGGTAGCTTAGATCCATTATAAAAAAATACTAAACCATGTTTATTGTCACCATCTATTAACGTAGCCTTACCATTAAATTCATCACTTGCAATTAAGTCATAGTCATCAAAATAAAATTTCATCTTAAAATTCCCCTTTTTCAATATGATTTAATTTACTATTTGGTTTGTTTTAAATAAAATTTGACAAACACTCCAATCCTGTGCAAAATATTCTCTAGATGTTCTATTTTAAATTTGGAGTTCTAATACGATTTTTAAAATTTCGCAAACACTCCAACCTTGAGCAAAACATCCTCTAGATGTTCTAGGATACATACCGTCGTAAATTTCGGCTACCTGACCGACGCAGCCTTCTCTCAAACAATCTTTGAAATAATTTAATTGTTTAGTTACGGTTTTTATGGATGATTCGCTATATTTATTTACTTTTAAATATGCTCTAAAAAATGAACCGAGTGGAAATGGCCAAACAGTTCCTTGATGATAAGCCAAATCCCTATTTTTGAGAGTACCACCATATTTAGCAGTAAATTCAGGGTCATCCATAGCCAAAGTTCTTAGTCCGTACGGAGTGTATAATTTTTCGTAAACGCAATTTACAACCTCTTTTGCTATCTCATCGGTTAAGGGCGAAAACGGAACCGAAACGGCCCAAATTTGATTACATCGTATTTGATCGTCATATGGATTTCCGGATACTACGTCTTTTAAACATTTTTTTTCTGGATTATAAAACTTTTCTATGAAGTTGATTCTAGCCGTTTCAATTAGGATAGCATATTGGGTAACGTCTTTGTTTAGCAAGCTACCTAATTCTTCTAGGATACATAAACCGCTATACCAATAAGCATTAATTTCTACGGGTTTACCGTGTCTTGGCGTTGGCAAAATATCTTCATATCTTACGTCCATCCATGTTAGCTGCATAGATCCGCTACCGGCCATGATTAGGCAATCAGAATCCATTTGGATGTCAAAATCTGTTCCGTTTTTGTAGTTATCTATGATTTCGACTATGCTAGGATACATCCTTTTTACAAATTCGAGATCCTCACTTTTTTTATAATGAAAATATACTGCCTGAATAAATAATAACGATGCATCTACTGTGTTATATAAAGGCTCATTGTCTCCTTCTGGAAATAAATTTGGCATGATACCTTTATTTAAATACTTCGTAAATGTTTCTAGGATATTTTCACTTTCCTTAAAGCGGTTAGTAGCAATGCATGCACCCTCTATGGTATACATTGTATCTCGGCCCCAATCTAAAAAGAAAGGATATCCAGCTAACAAGGTTAAGCCATCTATGGATTCTCTTTTTACTATATAGGCATCGCTAGCTTTAACTAATATTTTAGCCAAATCTGTGTTGGCTTCACTAATTTTAAATAATTTTTCTAGCCGATAATATTCGTCTTTTATTAAATTACTTACGGATTCATTTGCTATTTTTTTTGTGGAAAATATTAAGTCAATTTCTTCATTCTGATTGGATTTGTATGCATAACTTAGTTTTTTGGCTGCACAGCCATACGCAAAGCGGCCGTCTCTAGCGTCATAATCAAAATAAAAATCTTCTACAAATTCTAGGTTATTCTCTATTATTTGGCTAGCATTTGTTGAAATATATAATGTTATTCCGTTGGATGTGACTGTTTCTGGCTCAACTTCAAAGGCCTGAGTGGTTTTTAATAAATGGCCTCGTTCGGTAAATTGATAGTACGGTGTAACTCTGAAATCGATTTCTTTGCCTAATGGATTATATATAGAATATTTAATTCCTAATGTATTTTCTCCATGTTTTAGAACTAGTTGTTTGGTTATTTCTATGCCTTCTATAAAATATACAAATGAAATTATATATTCTTGGGTAACGTTAATCAGATAATTTTCGCCATTTAGATTTTTGGTGTAGTCTACAAATTTTTGTGAACTAAGATTGTAATATACGCCGTTAATAAATATTTCTTCATCAACTTTAGTAACTAGATTTATTCGGATATCCGGGGCTTTTATAGCAGCCATTAAAAGTGCATGATCACTTCTTGTTATGGAATTGGCTAGAGTTAAGGATGAATATCCACCTAGGCCATTTGTTAAAAGAAATATATTTTCTTCTGCATGGATTTTGTCTTTAAAATCATTAGCACCGTAACTAAATTTCATTTTACATCTTCCTTTTCAGCAAAATTTTCAAATATAAAACAGGATATCAAGAGATGATGATAATTTCAAGGCACAAAAAAATGCACACACAGTTTTATTGCTATGTATTTAAGGTACAAAAAAATGTACGGTTTCGTCGCCCTGTATTTAAGGTACAAAAAATGCATAGTTTCATCACCATGCATTTTAGGAAAAATTTAATTGATTCTAGTTTGAGTTTGGCCATCGAAGAAGTGTAGAGCATCTTTATTGAAAGCGAACTGATACTTTTGGCCACTCTTATAATCTAGGTGGCCAGGAGTTGTAATAACGAAACTTTGGCCATTAACGAATTTAGCGTGAATAGTTTTTTCTTTCCCTAAAAGTTCTACGACATCCAAAGTGCACTCGAAAGCATTTTCGGATAGATTTTCTGTTAGGAAACGTTCGGATCGGATACCCACAAAAATTGGTTTTCCTTCGTAATCCTTTAATATCTCTATATCAGACTCGGAAGGAGTGATATTAATCTGGCCATCATTAGAAACGAACTGGCCGTTTTTAAAGAATCCTTCTATAAGGT
>LNZM01000073.1 GCA_002007295.1 Candidatus Epulonipiscioides saccharophilum
GGCCTAAACTGTTATCTTGTGCATAGTTTGGACTGTACGGATTATTAAAATTTGGTCTATTGCTTTCATTTATTTTTTCAACTTCTATTTCAGCTAGCTGGGCTGACTGACCTAAACTTTTATCTTGTGCATAGTTCGGATTGTACGGCCTATTAAAATTTGCTCTATTGCTTTTATTTATTTTTTCAACTTCTGTTTCACTTGGCTGGGTTGATTGGCTTAAACCTTTATCTTGTGCATAGTTTGGACTGTACGGATTATTAAAATTTGGTCTATTGCTTTCATTTATTTTTTCAACTTCTGTTTCACTTGATTGGGTTGGTCGGCCTAAACTTTTATCTTGTGCATAGTTCGGATTGTACGGCCTATTAAAATTTGGTCTATTGCTTTCACTTATTTTTTCAACTTCTGTTTCAGTTGGCTGTGCTGACTGGCCTAAACTGTTATCTTGTGCATAGTTTGGACTGTACGGATTATTAAAATTTGGTCTATTGCTTTCATTTATTTTTTCAACTTCTGTTTCACTTGATTGGGTTGGTCGGCCTAAACTGTTATCTTGTGCCTCGTTTCTATAATTATTCTTTACTTCTTGAATCGGGTTTTCCCTTTTTTTCGTAGATGCTCCGTATATACCTGGTAACACATCTTCATATCTTCTATTGGTCAAAGTCAACTCTCCTAAACGATTATTATAAATTTATCTAAATCTATTATTATTTAGATCCTCTAACCAATTATTGCCTTTTTTAGATCTTATCTTACATTTTCTACTTTATTTTTCAAAAAAAAATCTTCTATGGTCACATATATCGTATTGCAACCTAGAAGATCCTTATATTTACATATTTACTGTTCTATTATTATCCTTTTCTTCTCTATTATCAATTTCGGTTGATTCTCTTTTAAATGGTGCTCTGCCATTTCCAAATTTTTCTCCATTTGGCATGCCTTCTCTAAACATCCCACCATTTTGCATCTGCTCTTCAAATTTACCAGGCCCTCTTCTTTTTCTATTTTGCTTAACTTCTAAATTATTTCTATGCTCATCTAATGATAATGTATATCTATTAGCTTGCGTAGAAAATAATGTATAATATTCTCCCTTCAGTTCCATTAATTGTGCATGATTTCCTAACTCTATTATCTCTCCATATTTCATAACTAGTATTTTACTCGCTGTCGTTGCACTAGATAACCTATGAGACACAAATATCGTTGTTTTATCACTCCTTAAATCATCAAACTGCTTAAATATTTCTTGCTCAGCCATAGGATCTAAGGCTGCCGTTGGCTCATCTAAGATAAATATATCACTGTCGCTATAAAATGATCTCGCTATTGCTAGCTTTTGCCACTGTCCTATCGATAACTCTGTTCCATTATCATCGAAATATCTCATTAATGGTGTATCGTATTTTTTTGGCAACGTTTCTATATAGGAGCTTGAATTACTGTGTTGGGCAGCACTTTCTATTTCTTCATCGACAACCTCTTTCATTATTTCGCCGAAAGCTATATTCTCCTTTACGGTTACAGCGTATTTTCCATAGTCTTGGAAAACTGTACCGAATAAAGAATATAAAGCTTTTACATCATATTCTTTGATATCGTGACCATCTAATAATATGCGACCTTCAGTAGGATCATAGAGACGCATTAATAATTTTATCAATGTTGTTTTTCCAGCCCCATTTAGTCCTACTATAACTATCGAATCTCTTGGATCAATAGTTATATTAATATTTTTTAATACATCCACTTTCGTTCCTGGATATCTAAACGAAACATTCTCAAATATTATTTGATGATCTATCCCTCTTTCAATTGACCGAGCAGGAGATATACTCGGAATAATGGTAGGCTCCGCTTGCATGTAATCAATGAGATTATTTATAAATAAAGTACATTCATAAATAGAAGCTGTGGTCGTTATCAACTTAGATATCCCTGTAGATATCGCCATCAATGCTCCCGTATACAAAGCATAATTTCCTATTTCGTAATTTCCATCAAAGACACCTCTAGCAATATAAATAAATAATACACAGTTTACACTTGTGGATAATATAGCAGCACCGACATTCCAAATGCATTCATCAACAATTAATTTTTTTAAGCCTTTATAATAGATATCAAAAACGTTAGTGTATTTTTCGGTAAAAGTATCTTCTAGACCTAAAAGTTTAATTTCCTTTATAAGATCTTTGTTGACTACTATTTGTGAATAATAATTTAATTGCCTACGCTCTACACTACTTCTCCACATATAATTAAAATTCTTTCTTCTAAAATAAAAGTTTATAAATGTGGACGGTGTAGCCACCGCAATTATGGCTAAAGCAGGAATAATACCGATGGCCAAAATTACAATTATGTAACTTACAATACTAATAATCGTAGATATTATCGAAAAAGTAGAAGTCAAAGCATTCAACGGTTGTCTAGACGCTTCTCTAGTAGCATTTTCCAATTTAGAATAATATTCTGGATTATCATAACTGGCTAAATCAACCTCTTTAGCTTTTAACATCAGTTTTATTTTTATATGGTTACCGATAACTTCACCAGATATTCTTATTAATGTATTATATATTCTGTCAATTACCTGTCTTAAAGTTAAATATACAAATTGTAACATAAGTAACCACAATATAATATCAAATGTACTGATCTCTTTGGTATAGGATTTTGCTAACGCATTCAGTACCTCTTTTCCTATGAGTGATCCGGCTACGGGCATCAAGCCGTTAAAAATTGTCATGAATATCATGACAAAGATTATGCCTGGATTGGCTTCCCAAACTAATTTGACTATATATGACATCCTGCCTGTTATCGCTGTGTACATTTCTTTTATGTATTTGGGTACCTCTTTTAAATTCTTTGGTGGATCAATCCTATATTGATCTTGTGCCTTGTCCGAGTGACCTCGTGGTGGTGGTGGTGGCGGCATTTTTCAAACACTCCCTCTCTAAAATATAAACCTATTATAAACTATTTTTATTTCATAATCAACAATAATTCTATTTTTACGTTTGGTATTTTTTTTCAAATTTTGTCTACCTTATTCTTTTGCCCATTTTTCTAACTTCTTAACTCTCATTGTACTAATCCATTGTTTTTTTTCTCGACTTAAATGATTTGTAAAAAAAATAGTCTATAATATAGTATAGTCTCAAACTATAAAGATATGTCACTTTATACTCAAATTTTAAATTTTCTTTGAATTTTGGTATGTAAAATATATTTTATTTATTAGTTAATTGTTAGATAATTGTAATCTTTCAATTCATTTTTTATGCTATAATCTACGAAAAAGTGCATCAACCTTATGAAATAAGAAAAAATAAGGAAAAATCTATCCGTAAACGAATGCGTCGCTTCTATTATAATGCACAAACATGAAAAAGTGCATCAACCTTATGAAATAAGAAAAAATAAGGAAAAATCTATCCGTAAACGAATGCGTCGCTTCTATTATAATACACAAACATGGAAAAGTTCATCAACCTTATGAAATAAGAAATAATCAGGAAAAATCTATCCACAAAAGAATGCGTTTCTTTCTATATATATCTATTATAATATATAATTAAGAAAAAGTACATCCTTTTATTACAAAGAATGTACTTCAATAAGAATAACTTTCTTAATTTAAATCGCTGAACGTAAATACTTGCTTAGCTATAAATGTTTGTTGTCCTTCTAACTTAACATTTCCTTTCTTTTCTTCAAATAAATGCGTAGAATCCTTTGAATCGGGCAAAGCACACCATGGCATCATGCAACATACTGTTTCCGCATCTGACGTGCTCCATAATGTGATATATGTGAAATCTTTAAAATCTATTTTTACAGAACTTTTTAAAGCTGGATTTACTAACGTTAATTCTTTATTTTTAAATCCTTCTAATATGTGTGCTCCATTTCCAAAATTTTTCTGATTCACATATATCTTACCATTTTCTAACGGATAAGGTTTGGTTTCGCCAGTCATATATCGCATATCTTCTCGTATTAATTCGGATAGATTATCATTCTCGCCGAAATCAACGTAGCTATCAATGGAAGAAGCAAATCCTGTGTGACATCCTATCCCAAAATACATAACTTCATCTTCATTATTTTTAACTCTATAAGTTTGGATTACACTATTATCTTGAACTTGAAATTCTATTATTACACTAAATTTATACGGTACATATCTGGCTGTCTCTGCACTATTTTTTAATTCTAGAGCCACACTACTTTCAGTCTGCTCCACTAAATCCATTTCCATATTCTTTAAAAAACCATGCTGGTACATCGGATACTTATGTCCTCGGATAAACGCAAAATCATCCTTAGCTAAAGCGACATTAGGAAATAGATTTTTGGCTTGACCGATCCAAATATCAGAAGGTTGAAAAATATATTCTTTGCCATCGTTATTGGTGACACTAATTAATTCTGATCCGAGTGAATTTATTTTAGCAGTGAGCTTATCATTTTTAATTGTGTATATCATTTTATTACGGCCTCTCTTTTTTTATTTAAATTATAAATATTTTGCTAGATGTTGAGCTGTTTGCTTTAACGTTAAATCCGCATCCGTCGAAAATGCTTCTAAAGTTAAAAATCCATCGTAACCGACATCTTTTAAAGCTTGAATTACTTCATCAAAATTAAAATGTCCTTCGCCTACTGCGTATCTATTACTAGAGGAAATATGAAGGTTGGAAATTAAACCTTTAGCATAGTTTATAGCATAAGGTAAAGACTTGTCTTCGATATTCATGTGGAACATATCCAATTGTAAAGTGACACCTTTTAAATTATTTTCTTTAATGAAATCTACGGCATCCGTTGCTCTGTTTATAGTGTTAATCTCATAACGGTTTATAGGCTCTAACAAAATGGTTGTGCCTAATTTATCAGCATATTCGCCTATCTCATGCAATGCTTCTGCAATTCGTTTTTTGGCATCGCATTCTGTTTCATCTTCAGAATGTGTTCCCCTTATATATCCTAGGCCAAGTCCTACAGCATTAAGTTCTTTCGCATTTTCTAATTGTTCCTTCATTAAATTTACATTACGCTCTCTAAGAGTCGGATCTTTTTCCGATAATTTAACTCCACTTTCTCCTAAATATATTGCAAACAACGTCGCTACTTCCATACCATATTCCGCTATTAATTTCTTATATGATGCTAACTGCTCTTTAGATGTCTTTTTTATAAATAAATCCATTCCTTTATAACCATACTTCTTCATTAATTCAAAGTTAGCACTTAAATTTCCATCCTTAAATACTATCGGTCCAAATTGTGTTTCGTAAGTTGATACTGCACAAGCTAATTTCATGGTTTTTAATCCTCCAATATATATTATTATTTTATTGCTAATTTTACTCTATCCGTCAGCTTCGCTGCCACCTTCCTCAAGAGGAAGGCTTAAGTGCGCTGCTTTCCCTGCAATGTTTCGAAAGCAAACTGAAGAGCACACTCTTATGCTTACGAACTAAATATTTTTATCCGTACGCCTTCTCTTACGATTCCGAACTAAATATTTTTATCTTCTCTAACGCTACTTTACTTACCGCTTCAGCCACTACTGGGAACAATTGAAGAGGTTGGATAGGCATTTCTTTTTGATGCATTAATTCATACATTTTTATCGCATATGCTTGTTTTAAATCTGTGGCTATATTGAATTTTCTAATACCCGCTTCTATAGACTCTCGAATTGTTGTATACGGAATATCGGATCCTCCATGCATAACTATCGGCATATGCTTTAACGCATTGCTAATCTCTTTAATTCTAAGAACATTGATTTTTGCTTCGCCTTTGTAAAATCCATGAACATTTCCTACAGATATAGCCAAAACATCTATCCCTGTACTGTTGGTAAACGTTACGGCCTCATTTACTGTTGTTATCTTTTGCTCGCTTTCTTCATCTCCGTCTTCACTTAATCCTAATTGACCAATTTCACCTTCTATCGATAATCCTCTTTCATGGGCGTATTCAGCCATCATTTTTGTGGTCGAAATATTTTCTTCAAACGGTAAATGCGAGCCATCAAACATTACGTCGATTCCAAAATCTAAACATTTCTTTAAAAAGTCGATGTCACTTCCATGGTCTACCATTACAGCCATATCTACGGAACTTTTTCTAGCGGCCGCTAACGCCGCTCCACCTAATACTTCGATACCACCATATTTTAATACCGCTTCATTGATCATCATTATACATGGTCTATTAGCCGTTTCGGCGGCACTTACTACTCCTTTTATAAATTCTAAATTGTGAATATTAAAAGCTCCTATTGCAATATCTTTATTTGCATATTTGAAAATTTCTTTTAAAGTTATTAACATGAATTGTTACCCCCTAAATTTTTCTTGAATGTTATAAAGTTGCGTATTAAAATCTTTCATAGCTTCGTATCCATCTTTATAGACTTCATAAATTTCGTTATATATAGGAACCAATTTTTCGTCTGGATGAAGGATAATATTTTTGCTGGCCAAAATGTTAGATACTTCTTCGATGTCTTTATATACACCGTCGCCTATGGCGGCTAGCATGGCTGCACCTTGAGAAGTAGCTTCTGCTTCGAAACATAACTCAATGTCTTTTTGGGTGACACTAGCTTTAATTGTTTGCCAAATTTTATTATGGGAACTTCCGCCTACTACGCACAACGATTTAACTTTTACTCCGGCTAACTTTTCTTCCATATCCACAATCATTCGACCCTGCATAGAAAGGCCTTCTAAAACGCTTCTCATCATATTTTTGGCTGTATGCGTATCTCTTAATCCAACAAACGATCCCGATGCTTTAGGATTCCAGTACGGCGCACCTGCACCTCTCATATGTGGATAAAATAGTAAGCCTTTTTCAGCACCCTTTTCATTCTCTAACTGAGATAAGATGTCGCTATAACTATATTTATCTTGTTTTATTCCAAAACACTCTGATGATGTTAATATTTCATAGGCCCAGTCAAAACTTCGTGCAGAGCAAATTATTCCGCCCCATAATGCATATCTATCTTTTTGTAGATATCTACATGTTCTTTGGCCTTCGAATTTCATGTTTGGTACAGCATTTTTGTTGGATATATAAATATATGATTCAGCAGTTCCTGAACTATCTAAAATTTTATCACCTTTGATAGCGCCGGCGGCGATTGATGCACATGGATGATCATTTCCGCCCACTACTACTTTCGCACCTTCGGTTATCCCTGTTTTTTGAGATATCTCCGCATTGATTGTTCCGATCACTGTTCCGCTCTGACATATTTTAGGCAACATTTCCATGTCGACGTTAACACCATCTAGAATTTCTTTAGACCATTCATTTTTACTTACATCGAAAGCCAAAGTTCTGGATGCAAAAGTATAATCGGTAACGCACTCTCCGGTTAAGCAAAACAGCATATAGTCGCCCATTTGCAACCATTTATAAGCACGTTCGTATACATCGGGCCAGTGTTTACGAATCCACATAATTTTTGGCAAGGAAAATATCGGATTAACATCTAATCCCGTAATGCTATACAATTTTTCTGTACCAAATTTAGCTCTTAACTCTTCGGCTTCTTTTATGCTACGTGTATCGAACCAGGCTATTATATCTCCCAACACTTTACCGTCTTTACTAACTCCAACAACAGCCTCCGCTATGCTCGTTACAGAAACAGCACTAATCGGCTGACCTACTTTGCTAGTTACTTCCTTACACAATTTCTCAATACTGCCCCACATTTCTATCGGATCGTAGTAACTATATCCGGATTTATCTAAATGTGTCTTGGTAGCTGTTCTTTCGATATCGATTAATTTGCCCGTTTGATCGTAAATAGCAGCTTTCCAATTGGTGGTTCCAACGTCTATTGCTAAATAATATTTCATTATGCCTCCAATTAAAATTATTTACTATCCTTATATCAAGAGAACAGAATAAGGATAGCGAGATTATCTAATTAATATCCAAAATAAAGTTATTCGAAATGCCTAAAACAAATTTGTTCGATTAAAAATATGCTATTATTCAGAAGGCGAATAACATACTAACACAATAGTTTCACCTTCGATTGGTTCTAAAGTAAACACAAATTGTAGTACTCTCGGAATTGAAAAAAAACGAAGTAAGTACAACTTGTAGAACCCCTCAGTCAGCTTCGCTGGAAGGGGAGCAGGTTGCCCGCCATTTAGTTAGCTTCACCAAAAGTTAATTTTCTTCAGTTTCCATGTATGACCCTGTAGTGTTACTGCTATCTATGACCTTCAAATTTTAGCACATCTATTTTCTCACTAAAGTGATCATAGCTTCCAATTAAAATATGCTTATTATTCAGCAGGCGGATAGCATACTAACACAATAGTCTCACCTTCGACTGGTTCTAAAGTTAGTTGCTTAATTCCATACGGTAAAAATACGCCTCGACCCTGTTCAGCTGTACATGAATAGGATCCAGTATTAAATTTACACTTGCCCTGTACTGTTATTGCTATCCTATGACCTTCAAATTCCGGTACGTCTACTTTTTCACTAAAGGTATATTTGTCAACCTTAAACCTTTTAGCTTGATCATAGCTTACAACTTCATCGATTCTAGCTTTTTCGGATTTGAATAAATTAGTTTCGGAAAGAGCACATTTGGCCAACATTTCGTCATAAGTGTAGGTATCATAATGGAAAGCATCCATAAGTTTTTCGAAACCTAAGCCATAATGCATTTCAAAATCTGAGAAAGTTCTTTCAGGTAAATAATATTTCTCAACCCTAAAAGTATAATCGCATGGCTCATGCACTTCTAAAAATACACTTCCTGGCCCAAGGCAATGAGGTACACCAGCATCAACAAAATACATTCCGCCTTTGTGAACAGGAATTTTGTGCATGCATTCTAGCATACCAGGGATATCCTGTTTTTCGAATAACTCGACCCATTTTTCTTTTGTAACCCCTTTTTTAAATCCTGCGTATAAACATGGTTCGGATCCGTTTATGCTTCTTGTTTCTACTATATACCATGCTTCGGCTTTACCATTTGGAAAATTTAAATGCTCTCTTGCAAATTCTGTGTCAGGATGACATTGCAATACGTGCCTTACAGTTGTGTCTCCGACCCTTGCAGAAACTCTCACGTCTTCTTGACTTGCGTAACTATCTCCTAAATATGCTGGATAATCTTGTTTTATAAGTCTAGTTAAAGTAATAACTTCGCCGTCTGGCAATATTATTTTACTTAATCCTTCTTCGGATGCTTTGTTTTCATTAGTTACTTCAACCGTTGAAATCAAAAACTCCTCACTAAAATTTCCGTCTTGTGGATCCGCTAATCTTTGCCACTGATCTAGTAATTTACCGCCTGTATAAGCTCTTTTTACTCTGTTTAATTCTAAAATGTGTGGAATTTTTGTTAAATCAATATTACTCATTTTTGTGATTCTCCTTTTTCATATTTTTTCTTTCATACCAAAGCATAATATCACAAGTTGTAAAAAATTCCAAGGGGCATATTTTTATAAAAAACTCTTTCACAATTATTAATTTTATAGTATAATAATTTTATCAAGCATTTTGCAGTACAAATCACCATTTTGAGCAGACTTTTAATTAGTATTTCAAGAAATACAAAGGCCTGTCATGAATTTCAGGTTATATTTATACTTCATGTATGTTAATGTAATATTAAATTTTTGTTGTGGTGTACAAACTAGTGTAATATATGTTCCATGTTGTCACTAATTTGTCACCAAAAATAAATTTTTATATTTTTTCATTTTGGGATTGATTTTATAACCGGATTCATGTTAGTCTAAGGACAATGTTATTTTGCTAAAATAAAAGGAGATACGAAATGAAAATTAGACAACTCTTACTTATATTGTTGTTGCTGCTCACTACTTCTATCAGTGTGTGTGCGCAACCGATGCGGGGAATCTGGATAAGTACTATTGCTAACATTGATTTTCCAAAAAATATAGGTGATGCTACGTTACAAAAAGAAGAAATGATTAGTTATTTAGATGAACTAGAACTTATCGGTATAAATACCGTTATGTTTCAGGTCAGACCAACTGCGGATGCGTTATACGAATCTAAAATAAATCCGTATTCAAATGTATTAACAGGTATTCAAGGAAAAGATCCTGGATATGATCCGCTTGAGTTTATAATAGAAGAAGCGCATAAAAGGGATATAGATGTCCATGCTTGGCTAAATCCCTATCGTGTAAGTAAATGTGGAACAAAGTTTGAGGATTTAGTCGCCTCTCATCCAGCTAGATTGAATCCAAATATGTTGTTTGAATTCGAGGACGCTCTATATTACAATCCAGAATTAGAAATAGTAAAAGTTCATATCCAAAATACCGTAGAAGAACTCGTAAGAAATTATGATATAGACGGTATTCATTTCGACGATTATTTTTATCCTGCCGGTTATCCTCTACCAGATGGTGAAAATGGCGACGGCAAAATTGCTGACCAAAGACGTTATCATGTAAATGACATGGTTAAAAGAGTTAGCGAAATCATTCGAGAAATAGATGATGACATAGACTTTGGCATAAGTCCTATGGGTATCTGGAAAAATGATTTATATGATATAACCGGATCAACTACAAGTGGTGGTCAGGCCTATTATGATGTATACGCAGATGCTAGAATGTGGATCAAAAACGAATGGATTGATTATATCGTTCCTCAAATTTATTGGGAAATCGGCCACAAAGCTGCTAACTATCAAACTCTAATCGAATGGTGGAGTAACGAAGTTAAAAATAATGACGTAGACCTCTATATCGGTCAAGCCTTATACAAAGATACCGTAGCCAAAGAAATCATACAACAATTAGAATTAAACGAAAAATATGATGAGATAGACGGAAGTGTATTTTTTACCTTAGACGATCTATTAGACAATCGCCAAGACTCTAAAGAAAAATTAAAAGAATATTATGCTAACTAAAAAAATATAAAGCATAAAAATGATAAGTACGACCGTAAAAGATAGAGTAATTTTAAACAAAAAATGAGGGGATTTATGGCAGATTTGCTAAATAAATTTTTAAATTTGTGAAGTCGGAGGAGCGTATCGCTTCCTCGCAATTTTGTGAAGTGTCTGAAAAGTGATATTTGTTAATCGATTGTCAACCAACTGTAATGCTATAGATATTCATCCTTGCATATTAGTGTGTTATCATTGAAAAATGTAATATTTTGTAAAACTGATCAGCCAAAAATAAATGCGTATCTTCTATATTAAGGATGGGGCAGAGTGGGATTCCGCTGTCTCGCAATTTTGCGAAAATATAAGGGCGCAACGTAGCGAAATAGATTGAGGAATTAAAGCGAAGTAAGCGCAACTTGTACTACCAGCGCCCTAACCTCTCCTATAAGGAGAAGCTTTAGAGCAGGTTGCCCGCACCCTTAGTTAGCTTCTATAAATATTTGGCCGAAATTAGGGTAGCTCGATTTGCTTATCAAAATTACAAATAAATAAAAATCATGCCCGTTCTTTATGGACAGAGCATTTTTAATCAGGGATATTAGTGTATAGGAAAATACTTTGTATTAATTTACAAGTATTTTGAAAGGTAAGGAGACCAATGGAATTTATTGCAAATTTACTATTTAATATAATTGGTTTAGGCTTAAGTATAATTACTATTTTATTTAAATTATTCGTAGCATTGCTAGGCGGATTAGTCGTTTTATATAAACGAAAAAGCGTACCAGAATTTATTATAGCGTTTATTATAATATTTCTCTATCCATTTTTAGCATTGTTTTCTGTATTCGTACCGCATAAAATTTTTCATCTTCGAAAAGATATTCGATATCATCCAGCATTCGTTGGTAGAGATCCGCATATAGCTTCTGTCTTCGCCTTAACCGGTATGATATCCAAATTCGATGGTCAAATCACAAAAGAGGAAATTAGAAAAGTTCGAGCTTATGTCGGTGATTTTTTTGGCATCACTGCAGAAACTATCGATCTATATCAAGAATCCTTTGTATTTGGAAAAGAACACCCTGAAGAAGTTCAAGAGTTTTCCATGTTTATCGCTAACAATTACAATAGATTAGTTAGAAGTCAGATAATTTTTCTATTTATGCTAATCGCTATTAAAGACGATAAATCTCTTGATCAATCTATGGAGCAATTTTTATTAGAAATAGCTTCTATTATGGGCATATCATTCGAAGAATTTAAGTTTTTGAAAATGCAAGCAACCGGTCAATATAGCCAACACACAGATTTTAATAGCCAACCACCAGAAGTGTTAATTAAAAAATATAGCGCTGTGTTGGGCGTTGATGAACAGGCTTCCTTTACGGACATAAAAAAAGCCTATAGAAAATTAGCCAAAGAATATCATCCAGATAATTATAAAGATAAACCTCAAGATTATATTACTCTGGCCGAAAATAAAATGCGTGAAATTAACGTAGCCTACGAATATTTAGAAAAAGTTAAAGGTGATCAATCAGCTAATCCAAATTACTACAAAAATAGATAAAAAAAAGTAAACCACTAAAGATAAGCATAAAATAAAACATCAATCAGCTAATCCAAATTACTACAAAAATAGATAAAAAAAGTGAACAACTAAAGATAAAAATAAAATAAAAAATCATTTAGCGAAATGTTTATGTTAGAAATAAGGGGGAAAATAAATGTTAGAAGCAATTGATGTAGGCGTATTATCACTCTTGCCACCAATTATTGCCATTGGTCTGGCCTTAATTACGAAAGAGGTTATATCTTCATTGTTAATAGGTATATTATCCGGAACTTTTATTTACGCATATAATACTGGCGGGGATTTACTTTCAAATTTGATAGAAACAATCGATATAACTGTTCGATTAAGTGCCGAAAAAATTGGTGCAAACGCTTCTATTATCATATTTTTAGCTTTACTCGGTGCCTTAGTTGCTATCGTCACCAAAGCCGGTGGATCCAAAGCTTACGGCGAATGGGCTAGTAAAAAAATTAAATCAAAACGTGGGGCCTCTTTAGCTACATCCGCTTTGGGTGCCATGATCTTTATAGATGATTATTTTAACTGCTTGACTGTCGGCACTGTTATGCGTCCCGTTACCGATAAACATAACATCTCTAGACCTAAATTAGCTTATATTATCGACGCTACGGCGGCCCCTATATGTATCATAGCGCCGATATCTTCATGGGCTGCTTCTGTCATTAGTCAACTAGACGATGTCGGCCTCGATGGTATGTCCGCCTTTGTTCAATTAATACCTTTTAACTTTTATGCTATCTTAACCATTGTCATGGTCTTAACCTTATCAATCACTAACTTAGATTTCGGATCCATGAAAAAATTTGAACTAGATGCTGCCAACAACCTGAATGCAGAAAATAAAAATTTAACTCATACTGGTGACGAACTAAAAGATATGCAAATATCCGAAAAAGGAAAAGTAACCGATTTAGTCATCCCTGTATTATGTTTAATCGTATTTTGTACCTTATCTATGCTGTATGTCGGTGGATATTTTAATGGCGGAATGACTCTTGCACAAGGTTTCGGTAACACAGATGCAGGCATGTCTCTAGCTCTCGGTAGCTTCTTAACCTTAATCGCTACTTTTATATTACTCATTCCAAGAAGAGTTATCACTTTTACTCAGTTCATGGACGGAATTTCTACAGGTATCAAAACCATGGTTCCAGCATTTATTATTCTAACATTAGCATGGACAATTAGTGGAGTTTGTCGTGATTTATTACTAACCGGCCCTTACGTTGGTGGCTTAGTAGAAAGCTCCAATCTGCCCCCTGCTCTATTGCCTGCTATAATTTTTATCGTGGCCAGTATCCTAGCTTTTTCAACCGGAACTTCTTGGGGTACATTCGGTATTTTAATTCCTATCGTTGCCGATGCACTAAGCAGTGTAGCCCCTGAGCTACTAATCGTTTCTTTATCCGCTACTTTGGCCGGAGCTGTGCTTGGTGATCACATGTCTCCTATCTCAGATACTACCATTTTAAGCTCTACCGGAGCCGGTTGTAATCATATAGATCATGTTAGGACGCAAATTCCTTATGTTATGCTAGTTGGATTCGCCTGCGTTATCGGTTATTTATTTGCTGGCTTAACTAATAATTTCTTTATAAGTTTTATCGCTGCTTTATCCGTATTAATCTCTACTTTAGTATTCATGAATAAACTAAATAATAAGCATAATAAGCAAACAATAGAAAATGCAGTTGCTTTAGATTAACCTCTCATTCAGCTAAAGCTAACAGGGGCTGTCACACTAGCAACCCCAAAAATTAGAAAACGAGCGCCAAAAAAATGGTAGCTCGTTTTTTTGTTTTATATTTAACCTTTCAATCAGTTAAAGCTGGCAGAGATTGTCGCATTAACAACCTAAAAATTACCCCTTTAGTTGATATCCCCCAACCTCTCAGTCAGCTTCGCTGACAGGGGCTGTCGCAATTAAATTCTAGATGACAGAGAAACGATACAAACTTGCAAAATTTATAATTTACTTAAAAGTAACAAAACTTTGTATGCACGCTTTCTCCCCCCAAAACTCCCTCCGTCACTTCGTGACACCTCCCTCGGAGAAGGCGGCTATTCCATCCCGGAGGGGGTACCGCTTCCCCGCAATTTTGTTTTCTATGGAAGTTGTCGCCGAGAGTTGTCATTAAATGACGTAAGCAGAATATAATCCTTCGTTTTTGAAATTAATGCGACAGCCCCCTTGCAATTTCCCCTTAGTCTGTTTCTTTAGCGTTTTTTGCTAATTCATATATACTATTATCAATATGACAATACCCACCCGGATTTTTAACCAAATATTTTTGATGATAATCTTCAGCCAAATAATAATTTTTGAGTGGTAAATTTTCTACCACAATTTTTTTATCATATTCCTTTTGTAGCCTTATTAATTCTTGCTGTATTATTTCTTTATCCCTATTATTTACATAATATATACCTGTTCTATATTGCGTTCCTGTATCTCCACCTTGTCTATTTAAACTTGTTGGGTCAATTGCTTTAAAAAAAGTCTCTATCAGAAACTTCAAGCTAATTTTTTTCGGATTATATCCCACTTCAACCGTCTCAACAAATCCTGTAGTATCAGTGCAGACTTGTTTATAACTTGGCGCTGTATCTTCATTCCCATTTGCAAATCCTACCGTTGTAGCTTCTACTCCATCAATTAAATTAAGAAACTTTTCGAGTCCCCAAAAACAACCACCTGCTAAATAAATTTTTTCCATATTTTGTTGCTCCTTTTAAATTTGTAAATCATTATCATATTTACTATTAATATTTATACTACATTAATATCAAAGAATGAGCATATTATATTTATCTTCATGAGAATTGTCAATTATTTTATAAACTATATATAAAAAATGGTAATTATATTAAAGTCAATTATTTTATAAACTATAGATAAAAATGGTAATTATATTATAAATATGATAAAATCATTTAACCAATATAGACTTTAACAAAGGGGTGAAGCTATGCAAATAGGAGTTTGTGATGATGATAATAAATATATTGATATTACGCTCAAATATTTGAGCATGATTGAAAAAGAATGGAACATAGAATTTAATATTACAACATTTAATAGTGGTGAAGAATTATGTAAAAATTTGCAGTTCAATTCTTATGATATAATTTTATTAGATATTTTAATGGGTGGAATTACTGGAATTGAAACGGCAAAAGCAATCAGAAAGATGAAAATTAATAGTTTAATTATATTTATTTCTAGCTATGATAAGCAAATAAAGGAATTATTCGATACACAAGTTATAGGATTTTTGGACAAACCTTTACAATATGAGCAGTTCAAAATTGTACTGCAAAAAGGAAAAGAGCGTCTGGATGAAATAATCGATCCTATATTTACTTTTAGCATCAACCAAATGGACTATTTTGTATATGTCAAAAATATTATATATATTGAAAGTATTTCAAATAAAGTTCAAATAATAACTACTAACAGCTCATATGAAGTTAGGGTAACATTAAAGAAAGTTTGGGAGAAAATTTGCAAATATGACATTTTTATAAGAGCAAATAAATCTTATATTGTCAATATAAATTATGTGAAATTTAATGATACTAAAAGTTTAACGATAGAACATCTACAAATTAACATTGGCGCATCATACAAAAGAGAAGTACTTGAAAGGTATCACATATTCTTAAGGAGTAGAACATATGGAAACTATGAATAATCTATTTGACATGTTTGATTCTAAAATCAATATGATTATTGGATATAATATGTGGAATATACTTAGATATGCAATTTTTAGCGAATTGCAAATATATGTATTTCATCTAGTATTAAAACAAATTTTTGTACCTAAATTTGTTAGTCAAAATCTAACGATATCGTATTGCTTAATTTTATTAAATCTTATAATTACTTATATTTTTGCAACACATTTTAATTTATTACTTATAATTACAGTGATGATATTAGGATTAATTATTATTTATCACATATTTTATGAGGGAATGTTTTTAACCAAAGCTTTTATAATATTAATAATAGCTTCTATTATGACGTGCATAGAATGGATAATAACGAGTATTACACCAGCAGGATCCCCCCCTAATATAACTTCAAATATGTTATTAGGGACGATATTATATTTTTTAATTCCTTATATATATAAATTAAAAAGGGATTCTCCAAAATTTGTAAGTATATTAGTATATATTATAATTATACCTATAAGTAGTCTTATAATTTTATTGTTACTATACGATTCACAGAACGATCTTCTATTTAGTAAACCCTATACTATTTTTATTTCTACCTTTATTTTAATAATGAATCTAACAATTTTTATGGGTTATGATTCTATAATAAAATCTCAGGCTCAAAAGTATGAAATTATTTTGTCACAACAACAAGAGCAATATTATTTAAATTTATATGATATAGCTCAAAAAAAACATATACAAATTTCGCAATTAAAGCATAATATTAAATTTCATCTTATGAGCATTAAAGAAAACTTATCACAAGGTAATGTATCGCAAACATTAAACGAAATCAATGAATATCTTTCGATAGTATATAATTCCAGTATATTTACATGTGGAGTACCTATCATTGATGCTGTTATTAATGATGCTCTATTACAAATACAAGATACAAATATTGTTATAAATAAAAATATCATTTTAAGCTCTGAACCTAAAATTTCAAATGCTTATCTTGCTAATATTTTAGGAAATATTCTTAATAATGCAATTGAATGTTGTAAAAGAAATAATTTAGAGCAAAACAAGCAAATTAATTTAGTTATATCAGAGCAAAATTGTACAATGAATATTCTAATCCGAAATAGCTATGAAGATAGTATCACTTTAAAAGACGGGATGCCTCTATCCACTAAACGAGATAAAGCACAGCATGGAATTGGTCTAACTACAGTAAAAAATATAGTTGAGAAACTAAATGGAATATATCATATTAGTAGCTCTAATCAAGAGTTTATCGTTAACATCACTTTATTTAATGCTTTTGACCAATAGCTTATTTATAAACCCTTTAGTGGCATAGCCAGGAACTTAAGAATTTTATTTTATGGTTTTGTTTAGAACAACATATAGAAAAGTGTAATATTTATAAAGATCGTCCTTATAACTATATTAAAAAGTCTTTATAGACTCATTTTTCGATAGCTGTATTTGAGTTTAATAATAGCCAATTTTCTTAAGTGCTCATGTATGCTCCTTAGCGGGTTTATTTTGTCGAATTAACGTTTCATGCAATTTTGAGTATGAGTTGTGCAATTTCTATTGTATTTCTAAAAATATTTAATATAATAGAATTATCAGCAAGACGTTACATAACAAATTCGCTAGTTAAATTAAGTGCTGAAATTTTATCAAGAAAGGAGGTGTAAATATGGAAGAATTAATAATTGGAATCGAAGTAATTGGAATTGGAGAAGAAGAAGAAGTTCAACCACGTTTTGGTTTTGGATGTGGTAAAGCATGTAGTGATCAATTTGGATTCGATTGTGGTGATTATTGTGGTACTACTTGTGGTACTCATTGTGGCGAGAATTAATTATTAACAAACCTATAATTTAATATACAGTCAAGTTTATTTGTTCAACATGTTATGAAGTCTATATTTAATATTATATATATTCAAATATAGACTTTATTTAAAAGATTATAAATAAAGATAAGGATAAACTATATGAATAAAATCAAAGCTATCATGTTAATTACATATAAGGAAAAAACTAGAAGGTTTGGGTTTTTAGCATTAATATTTGTAGCAATTTTCTTAGCATATTTGTGTATGTCTAAAGAAAGTTCTACAACAGATTTTTTATCTGTAAGCAGTCATATATTTAAACAAGCTGACACTATCGAGTGGGTACCTATGACAAGTGCATTTGCATTAGCAGTATTTTTTCCATTAATAGGATTTTTTTATTTTAAAACAGATTTAGTAATTGAACACAAATCAGGAAAAGCTCAGCTTATTTCAATCACTAAAACATCTAATTATCAGTATTTATTAGGCAAATATTGTGCTCATTTTATAATTTTATTTCAAACAATCATAGTAACTATGTGTGCAACATTTGTTTCTATGAAATGGTTATTTCCAGATGATACTATTTCAATTTATAATTTTGTTAGCCCATTTTTGGCTGTAATCTTTGGACTTCTATTATTAGCTGGATTACCTGTTATATTTGATGCAATAAGTTTTTTAAGAGGTGTAATAGGCTCACTAGTTTATGTAACTTATTATCATATGGTATTTAATGAAATATTTAATGAAGATACCTCAATTGTCAAATATTTTGATATAACGGGACTTTCAAATATACTTCAAGAAATACAATCAGCCGTCTTTAAACAATCTGATGGACAAATTGAAACTGAGCTTAAAATTTTATCTTACAAAGAGGGTGGCTCTTTACCCTTATATTTTGATGGTATTCATTTTAATTCATTTGACATCATATTTACAATTAGTTTAATAATTATATTATTTACTATGCTCTTTATTGTAAGCAACTTAGTTGGAGTAAATTTTAAGAATTTTAAAATCAGTAGACAAAATGTCCAAATAGAGAAACCAGCTTCATTAACTGCAAATACATCATTGTTAGAATTTAATACAATAACCCGTAATATACGTTTTACAAAATTATTAATAGCAGAAATAAAATGTAATTTAAAGGCAAGTCCTATTTGGTGGATAGGTTTGATGCTATTTATTACAATATATGCATATATAGATCCATATGCGCAAGCACGTATATCATTATTTATAGCATTGTTTGTTCAATATTTAGCACGCTCTAGTTGTAGAGAAGCTTTACATGCTACAGAAGATTTGATAAATAGCTCACCAATAGGAAGAGCTAAATTCTTAGTAATTAAATGGTTATCCCACTTTATTGTAATAACTATATGTAGTAGTGGAGTCATAATAAGGACGCTTCTTAGTGGATATTTCATAGGTATATATGGCTATCTTGCAGGTGTAATATTCATAATCTCTTTAGCATTATTTTTAGGAGAATATACTAAAAGAGAAACATTTTTACAATGTTATATGCCAATAGTTGCTTATTTAATCATAAATGGATATTTTCCTTTTGCATATTTGATTATGGATCCACGATTCGAAAATATAACTCAATCTACAAAACACTTATTAGCTGGCATACTATTTTTTATACTAATGTTATTTAAAGATAAAATTTTGAAAATAGTTAGAGATAAGTTTATATTAAAGATAAAATTTTGAAAATAGTTAGAGATAAATTTAGATAAACCTCTTTGTAGGTTTATTTTTTTATGTATATTTTGTCGAATTAACGTTTCATACCATTTTGAGTATCAGTTGTGCAATTTATATTGTATTTCTAAAAAGATTTAATATAATAGAATTATCAGTCAGACGGTTACATAACAAATTAGCTAGTTAAATTAAGTGCTGAAATTTTATTTATCAAAAAAGGAGAGATAAAAAATGAAATTATTTATTGTAGGAGGTTTAATACTATCTACTTTAATATTATTCAATTTCCAAAAATCGATTACAGGCACTGGCCCAGTAGAAACTCAAACATATAATATCTCAGAATTTTCTTCATTTGATATAAGCGGAGATCTTAAAGTATCACTTAATATAGGTGATGAATATCTTGTTCAGGTTACAACTAACGAAAATATTTTTGATTATTTGGATATCTCAGTAAAAAATAATGTATTAATTTACGAGCTAAAACCTGATATAAATATAAAAGATACTAGTATTCATATGCATGTTGTCTGTCCAAAAATTTCAAACATCGATCTTGCTGCTCGGGCCGAGATGAGTATTTTAGATCCTATTGAATGTAGTGAGCTATCTATAAATATGAGTAGCTTATCAAATTTATTAGCTTCTAATTTTACAATAGATAATAGCGCAACTATAAAGATGTCTAGTGGTTCAAAGATGAGTATTTCAGATATATTTAAATGTAGTGACCTTTATATAGATATAGGTAGCTCTGCAAATTTATCATCGGCTAATTTAAAGGTAGATAATAACACAAATATAGAGCTATCTAGTAGTGCCGATATGAATATTTCAGATATGTTTGAATGTAGCCATCTTGATATTGATATGAATAGCTCTGCAAATTTATCAGTGGCTAATTTTAAAGTAGATAATAACACAGATATAGAGCTATCTAGTAGTACAAATATGAATATTTCAGATACGTTTGAATGTAGTAGCCTTGATATAGATATGCACAGTAAGGCAAAGCTTACAGCTAATAATGTTAATGTAAAAGCTTGTGAAATAAAGGGTACTAGTAGCTCTGAGCTACACCTAGTAGGGGATACGCCAAAACTTTATTTAGATTTATCTTCTAGTGCTACAGCATTATTGAGCAATTTTATAGTAGAAAACGCAGAAGTGAAGCTAAGTAGTAGCGCACAAACAGAAATTAATGCCACTAACAATATCTATTTAGACGGAAGTAGTGGTTCAGAAATAACCATTTATAATGGAAATTTAATTTTAGCTGATAAATATAATGGAGCTACAATAAACAGAAAATAGCATATATTTATAAACCTCTTAGTAGGTTTATTTTTTTATATATATTTTGTCGAATTAACGTTTCATGCCATTTTGAGTATAAGTCGTGCAATTTATATTGTATTTCTAAACAGATTTAATATAATAGAATTATCAGCAAGACGTTATATAATAAATTAGCTAGTTAAATTAATTGTTGAAATTTTATTTATCAAAAAAGGAGGTGTAAATATGGAAGAATTAATAATTGTAATGCCTGAACCAGAAACACTGTCTCTCACGTGGGGTAATGGATGTGGTGGCGATTGTAACAATGTGCTTTGGGGTAACGACTGCGGTTATGGCTGCGCTAACACTGTTTGGGGTAATAAATGTGGAATGAACTGTACAGATTAAACTTTTTTAGATAAATCAAATTAAACTAAATATATAGTAATTATATTAGCCATATATTTTTATTACCACCCCCCCAGCCCCCATAGCCGGGAACTTAAGAATTTTTTTGCAAAGCTAACTAAGAGTGCGGGCAACCTGCTCCCCGTAGTTCATCGCTCCTAACCTCTCTCCGTCTTCACAACATTGCAAGGTAGCGCGTACTTAAGCCTTCCGTCCCCCGGAAGGTGGATGCGAAGCGGACGGATAGTGTAAAAGAGCGAAGCGACACTGCGAAGTTGACTGAAGGGTACTACAAGTTGTGCTTACTTTGTTTTAATTTTTTCGTTAATTTTCTTAAGTTCCCATGTATGGGTACAAATGGGAATTAGATTAGGTTTGAATAATTATTATAATGGAGTTAAAATAAAAAGAAAGTAGCATATTTTTATAAACCTCTCAGTAGGTTTATTTTTTTATACATTTTTTGTCGAATTAACGTTTCATGCCATTTTGAGTATGAGTTGTGCAATTTATATTGTATTTTTAAAAATATTTAATATAATAGAATTATCAGCAAGACATTACATAACAAATTAGCTAGTTAAATGAAGTACTGAAATTTTATTTATTAAAAAAAGAGATGTAAATATGGAAAAATTAGTAATTGTAACGTCTGAAATAGAAGTAATGCCACTAGATTGGAGCAATGGATGTGGTCACGGTTGTGGCGATGTATTTTGGGGTAATGTCTGTGGTTATGGCTGTGATAATTCTTTTGGTAATGACTGTGATTATATCTGTGAAGGGTAAAATTTTTTGTTAAGCTTTATTATATTAAGTTAAACTAAACATTTTAGAAAGATGAATAATCTTCGTCTCTCTTAATATTTTTTAATCCTTTAAAGATTGGAGATATAAAAAATGAATGACTTTATTTTGAGAACTTTAATGTTATTTGGTGTTGCACAATCCATTGTCGGAACTGCTCCAATAGAAACAAAAATATATAATCTAACAGAATTTTCTTCGTTTCAAATAGATGATAACATTGATGTCACAGTTAATATCGGAGATGAATATCTTGTTGAAGTCACAACGAATGCGGATATTTTTAATTATTTGGATATCTCAGTAGAAGATGATACATTAATTTATACCGAGAAAGATAATATAAATATAAAGGATACTGATATTAAAATGCATATTACCTGTCCTAAGATTTCAGGGATAGATATTTCTGATGATGTCAATATGACTATTTTAGATACGATTGAATGTAGTGATTTGAATATGGATATAAGCAGTGATGCAACTCTATTAGTTAATGATATTAAAGCAGATAATGGTTTTATAGACATTAGTACTGATGCAATATTTATAATTGAAAATATGAATATAGGTGAGCTATCAATAGAGTTAAGTACAGAGGCTCAATTGATAGCTGACAATATTAATGTAGATGACCTTTCAATAGAGTTAAGTACAGATGCTCAATTGACAGCTAACAACATTAATGTAGATGACCTTTCAATAGAGTTAAGTACAGATGCTCAATTGACAGCTAATACTAATGTTTCAGATACTTTAAGAGCTATAACTACAACAGATGCCATACTAACATTGTCCGGAAGCGCTCAAGACCTTCATTTAGATGCATCTCTTGGCTCAAAAGCCTTAATGTCTAAACTTATAGTCAATGAAGCAGATTTAATATTAGGAACTGGTGCAACTGCTGAAATTAATGCTACTGAAAATATTTATTTAGATGATTCAAGTGATTCTAAACTAAAAATTTATAGTGGAAATCTAATTGATAATACTGAATATTATAATCCTACTAAAATAGAATATTTCAAATAGATCAAAATAGGAGGAAACAGAATGCAAATTTTAGATTATAAGTTTTTACAAAAAGATGAACATACTGCTCTGTATAATGTAAAAACAGGGGGAATTTTTAGGGTATATGATGAAAACCTCAGAGCTCAATTAGAAGCAACCGTATTGACAGGCGAAATATCTCCAGAACTAGAAGTTACATTAACTAAACATAAAGTAGATTCTAACGAAAATATTACCAAAAATAATTGTATAAATGCAAAAGATTTTATAATTAATAGATTGACTTTAGTGTTAACTAATAAATGTAATTTGAGATGCAAATATTGCTATGCAAATTATGGTCAATATACTTACGAAAAAGATGAGCAAAAAGATATGTCAATAGCAGATATAGATGAAATTACACAATATTTTTTAGACAATTTTAAAGGAATAAGACACATTATGTTTTTTGGCGGAGAACCTACTTTGCAAAGTGATAAAATTATTTATACTATTAATAAGTTTAAAGAATTAAAAGCTACAAATCAAATAGCACATATACCAAGATTAGGCTTAATTACAAACGGGGTATACTTTCCAGTAGAATTAGCTCAAGCTTTAGCAGATATTAATGAAGGAATAACATTAAGCGTAGATGGAGATATGGCAATACAAGATAAATTAAGACCTACTGTTACTAATAAAGGAAGTTTTAATAGCATTAAAAAAACATATAATTTATTGTTAGAAAATAATGTGCGTCGTATAGAGATTGAAAGTACTTATACCAATCAACACTTAATCGATAATGTTTCATTGGTTCAGCTAGTTAAGTTTTTTAAGAACGAGTTTAATTGTAAAGTTCCTCATATTGTTTTAGTAAATATAGAAGATGAAAATGAATTAAGTACAATTCATAATAAAGACAAACTATTTTTATACTTAGAGGAATTAGTTGAGTATACGTTTGTAAATTTATTAGAAAATAATGAGCTCAATACAATAGGAATTTTGGCAGGAATGATTAATAAATTAGTTAAAAATAGGTCTAATCACAAAATTTGTCCTGCTGGTCTTAATACAATCTCAATTGGATCAGATAAAAAAATACAACCTTGCTTTATGTATACATCAGATGATGAAATTAGTGCAGGTTCATTAGAACTTGAAGGCGATCAAGTTTTAGATAATTTATCAAAGTTTGATGATAAAATAAATAATAAAAATAATTTGTTAGAATGTCAAAACTGCTTTATAAAAAGAGTATGCTCATCTTGCTTAGGTCATTTTAATATAAAAGGTGAGAATATACAAGCTAAATCTGAACTTAACTGCGAATTTTCACGGAAAATGGCAGAGCTCGTTTTATTAAAAATCGTTGAGATAAAAGAAGATGTTAATAAATGGAACACCTTATTGAAAAATCTCAAATAACATAAGAAAGGAATAAGATATGAATAAAATCAAAGCTATTTTCATTATGACTTATAAAAATAAGACTCGCAAGCTTGGCTTTTTGCTATTAATATCTATAGCTATTTTATTAGCATATAATACCATGCCTAAATTAGATAGTACTCAAGACTTTTTAGGAATGACACCTGAAGTATTTACTCGAGGTGATAGTATTGGATGGATACCTATGAACAGTGCATTTGGATTAGCACTATTATTTCCATTAATAGGATTTTTATATTTTAAAACAGACTTAGTAGCAGAGCATAAATCAGGAATAGCTCAGCTTATGTTAGTGAGCAAAATATCTAATTTTCAATATTTATTAGGCAAGTATTTAGCTCATTTAATAATTTTAATCCAAGTTATGATGGTAACCATAATTGCAACATTTATTTCTATGAAATTAATTTATCCAACAGATGCCATTTCTATTTATGAATTTATTAGTCCATTTCTAGCTTTAAGTGGAGGAATTCTGTTATTGGCTCTATTTCCTATTATATTCGATTCTATTACTATTTTAAGAGGATTATTTGGTTCAATAGTTTATGTATTCTATTACTTCCACATATTTGAGATAGGTATGCGCGTTGGAAAAATATCAACTCTAAAGTCTGATGGTCCATTGAATAGATTATGGGCTCTGCTCTTTGAACCATCTTCTGACCTTGTGTTATCTATTACTCAACTATTTGATGTTTCAGGACTTTCATTAATAAGTCACGAATTGAAAACCATAATATTTGAGCAATATAATGGACAATATGAACTCATTAGCCTGCTGTTTAATGCCAGAAAAATTTATGATGGGTTACCATTATATTTAAGTGGTGTTAGGTTTGATCTATTTGATTTGGTAATAGGAATTGGAATAGTTATTATAATAATTATTATGTTATTTTTATCATCACAATTTATAGGCGCAAAGTTTAAAACACCGAAACTTAATTTACCAGATATTCAAATGCCAAATATTCCAATACTAAAATCGATTAATTCAAAAGCTAAACTTACTAATAATAATACAGATTTTACTTTTAATGAAAAATCTTTAAATTTTGAAAGTATAAAGCGTGAATCTAATTTTATTGATTTGATAATAGCTGAACTAAAAGTAAATTATAGTACAAATCCTGTTTGGTGGTATTGTTTGATAGCATTAATTACGATATTAGGATACACACTTATTTTGGGCTACGTACAATATATGTTACCATTAGTAATAGTTGTATTTGTTTATTATTTATCAAACTCTAGTTGCAGAGAATCTTTTTATGCAACTGAAGATATTGTCCATAGCTCAACCAATGGAAGATTTAAATTTGTATTAGCCAAATGGATAGCTCATTCTATTATTATTACTATATTTAGCAGTGGTGTACTCCTTAGAACTATAGCTAGTGGATATTTTATAGGAATATTTGGTTATTTTGCAGGTTTAGTATTTATAGTTTCTTTGGCATTATTTTTAGGAGAATATACAAAAAGACCAATATTTTTGCAAGTGTATATGTTAGTAACTACGTATTTTTCTATAAATAAAATAATTACAAGGGATTATATAAAGATATCACCTAATTCACAAGATATACCAGCGTCTGTAGAATATTTATTAATGGGTGTAGGATTTCTTATGTTAGTGTTATGTAAAGATAAGATTTTTAATTTTTTTAGAGACCATTTGAAGAAAGAGGTATAAATTATGGAAATGATATTAAAAAATGTTAATAAAAGTTATCACGGTATAGAAATATTAAAAGATATTTCTTTAAAC
>LNZM01000074.1 GCA_002007295.1 Candidatus Epulonipiscioides saccharophilum
ATCGTATTCGAAGACGCTATCGCCGGCGTAGAAGCTGCTTTAAAAGCTGGAATGTCCGTAGTTGGAATAGGAAAGCGAGAAAATTTGCCGAACGCAAAGCATATTTTTAATAATGTTGGAGAAACAAATGTTGAATTTTTAAAAGAGCTTGCATAGGCTTTCTAACCCCTGTCAGCCATAGCTGGGAACTTAAGAAGCGAATGAGTAGAAGAAATGTCAAAATGCGGGGTAACTCCTTTCGGCTTCACAACATTGTGGGGAAGTGGTGCCTCCCTCCGGGAGGGAGGTGTCAGCGTTAGCTGACGGAGGGAGAAAGCGCACATTCTAGTTGTAGTTGCTTATGTGACCTGTATACAAAATTTATAAGTTACATAGTTAATTTTCTTAAGTTCCCATGTATGCATTATACGGAAGACAGTTATCCGAAAAAATTTCCAAATACGTGTAACAAAATTTCGATAAGTATCACTCATTATATGGAAGCTAGAAAGGAGGAAAAGGGTGAAACAAAGATGAAAATAGATTATTTATACCAAGAATATAAAAAAGACGTATTCTATTTTTTATATCACTTGTCACAAAACAAAGATGTTTCAGAGGATTTAACTTCGGAAGTATTTTTGCAAGCAATAAAATCTTTACCAACGTTCAAAGGTGATTCTACAATCAAGACCTGGCTGTTCGGAATAGCACGGCGGAAATGGCTTGAATTTGTTAGAAAGGAACAACGAGAAAAAAATCTCAATGAGAAATTATCACTTTACATAAGCGAAAAAGATTATTTTTGTGACGATGCTATTTCAGATAAACAAACAATAGATAAAATATTAGAACTACTTAATATGGAAGCAGAAAAATCAAGACGGGTTGTTTTAATGCGAGTGGAAGGATTTTCGTTTTATGAAATTGCAAAAGAGCTTTCTATTTCTGAGAGTTCGGCCCGGGTTATTGATTTTAGAACCAAGAAAAAGATCAAGCAAATTTTAGTAAAGGAGGGTTATCTTTATGAATAAAATTTCATGCGATATTTGTATAGATTTAATGCCACTTGTTAAAGACGAAGTAGCAAGTGATGATAGCAAAAAAGCAGTCCATGAACATATCAAGTCCTGTGCAGACTGCAAACATATATACGGAGAAGAAGTGATTTTTGAAAATAGCGAAAAAAAAATCCTAAAAGATATGCAGAAACACTTAACATATATGTGCATTACAATAATAGGAGTAGGTATACTTTTGGGAAGTAGTTTAACAGAAAGCCAAGATATGTTTTACAACATATTGATTATGCCTACAATCGGAGCCATGGCTTATTTCTCACTCAAAAAGAAATCTATTTACGTGTGTGTGGCCGTGTTTGTAGCATCATATCTAAAATGTCTATATGATATTTCTGCCTTTTTATTAGAGGATGGCCTTGGAATATCATTAATAACTCCGTTATTTTGGTCACTAATTTATGTGGCACTAACAATCTTCGGAATCCTAATAGCGGCACTTCTGCATTTTGGATTTAGCAAGGAGGATTAAAAATCTACAACAAAATGAAGATAAAAAAGATTGGCACAACAGCGAAAAAATTTATTTAGAATGCTTTTTGTATTCGGATATTGTAGAGGATAATTTGTTAGAAAAAGTCAACGCTTCGATTAGTACAACTAAAAGGTACTATGATGAAATGGATGCTAAATTAAAATAAAGAAATAGAACAATTTAAAAGCGAGTAAAATTTATTAGAGGGTATGCAGAAGTATTCAAATTTCTATTATGGTGATCACTAATTTATTTAGTGCTAATAGCCTTTAGAGTTCTCGTAGTGGTACTTCTGCATTTTGGATTTAGAGAGGAGCAAAAAAAATGAAAAAAGCATTTAAAATTATTGCCATTATTATTGCAGTTTCCCTAATATTAGGTTTATTATTTGTGACCAATTCATTTGTAGGAAATCCAGTTTCAAAATATTTAGTCGATAGAAATTCTGACAAATATATAGAAGAACAATATTCGGACTTAGATCTAGTCAAAGAAATCGGATTTGAGTTTAAAACAAGTAGATATTATGTAAAACTTAAAAGCGAAACAATAAAAGATTTGTATTTTAGTCTTGATTATAGTTTAACGGGTCAACTAATTAACGATTTATATGAAAATAACATTACCGAAGGTTGGAATGTTTTAATGCGATTAGATAAAGATTATCGTACAGAAGTGGACGCTATTTGGTACGCTCTTAAAGACAATCCGCTGTTCAAAGAAATCGATTCGTTTATTTCATCGGGTTATTTAATGAATAAAGTCAACGATGATCATATGTCAGCTGTTTTTGAAGATAGATCCGGTGGAATTGACGGTAGTACACTTGAACTTGACAAAGAATACGATCTAGCACAAATTGGCGCTATGGGTGGAGTCATTAACATTGCTGTACGCTTTTCAGATGGAGATGAAAGCTATGAGCGTGGAGCTGAGGCTCTCAAAGAGATAAAGACCATTTGTGATGAAGCAAATATAGGATTTTATTATATCAATCTTAGCATTTTCAATGAAGAAGGAAATTCTGCTTATATGTTTAAATTTTTTCCATACAGCGAAATTGATAGCGATAATTTGGTAGAAAAAATAAGCGCTTCGATTAGTGCAACTCAAAGATACTATGATGAAATAAATGCTGGAACGGGCAAAAGATAAAGGTTAAAGAAGATTGAAATTGCTCATCAAGCAAACCTAATAGTCTATGCCTAAATAAGCAGTATAAATTATAAAAGTTTGACAATCCCTACGCCTAAAGGCGGGGGATTCTAAAGTGATTAAAGGACATACAAATTCATTTCTGAGCGTCCAACCTTTAGTGATGGGTATGCCATTACCCTTCATACAACAGGACATATAGTCTTGTATGCAGATACACTTTTACCATGTATCCGAGATACCTGTGTTTTTAATAAATAGTTTTAACGACTTTTTCTTGTCGTGTTTCACTTTAGAAACATTTTCGGTGCATTGAATATTTTACGCTAGAAATGACTACTTCTAGCAACCGTTTATATTCAGTTGTATTTAAAGTATATCCAAAAAATAAAAGAGATAAACATCTTTTGAAAAAAAATTTTAATAGCCTTATATCCCCATAGCTAAAGCTAGGGGCTTTACGGCTTGTCTGGTAAAGGTTAAATTTAGAAAGGGGCAAAAAAAATGAAAAAAGCAGTTAAAATTATTACAACTGTTATTGCAATTTTCCTAATATTAGGACCACTTGAGGTAAATGCATTTGTCGGAAATCCAGTTTCAAGATATTTAGTCGACCGAAATTCAGACATATATATAGAAGAACACTATTCGGACTTAGATCTAGTCAAAGAAATCGGATTTGAGGTTACAAAAAATCGATATTATGTAAAACTTAAAAGCGAAACAATAAAAGATTTATATTTTACTCTTGATTATAGTTTAACGGGTCAACTAATTAACGATTTATATGAAAATAATATTACAGAGGGCTGGAATGTTATAATGCGATTGCAGGAAGATTATCGCAATGAAACGGACATTATTTTTGAAGCTCTTAAAGACAATCCGCTATTCAAAGAAACCGATAGTTTTTTCACATCGGCGTATTTAATGAATAAAATCGACGATGAGCATATGCCAGCTGTTTTTGAAGATAGATCCGGAGGAATTGACGGTACTACACTTGAACTTGACAAAGAATACGATCTAGAACAAATGGGCGCTATGGGTGGAGTCATTGACATTGCTGTACAGTTTTTAGATGGAGATGAAAGCTATGAGCATGGAGCTAAGGTTTTGCAAGAGATAAAGACTACTCTCGATGAAGCAAATATAGGATTTTATTATATCAATCTTGCCATTTTCAATGAAGAAGGAAATTATGCTTATAGGTTTGATTTTTTTCCATATAGTGAAATTGATAGCGATAATTTGATAGAAAAAATAAATGCTTCGATTAGTACAACTCAAAAGTACTATGATGAAATAAATGCTAGAACGTTAAAGGTTAAAGAAGATTGAAATTGCTCATCAATTAATCTACATATATGATAAGTAAAATAAGCCTAATCTTGTATTTGTGCACTCATCACTTCGCAGGATAAATGCAGATCAAATAAGCAATTGGAATTACCTTATAAATAACGGACTTTTCGGATATTTGTGTGTACATACACAATTAAATATTCCCAAAAGTCTTTTTTCTACGTGCTTCAGCAAAAAATAAATAATGCTAATTCCCCTAATAAGGCTTGACAAATAGCGAAGAAGTCCATTAAACTAATACGACTGGAGGGAAGAAAGCAAATGTTTTATAAAGCTATAGTTATCGGAGCGGGGCCAAGTGGCTTATTTACCGCATATAATTTATCAGAGTATGGAATTAGTACATTAGTATTGGAAAAAAATACACAGTTAGGTCGGAAGCTCTTAGTCTCGGGCAGTGGCCAATGCAATTTTACAAACGCAAGCAATTTAGAGGAGTTTAAAGATAAATATGGTGATAATTTTAACTTTATAAAGCATGCTTTAAACGTTTTTACCAATCGGGATTCTATCCTTTTTTTTAAAAGCTTCGGTGTTGATGTAGAAGTTACCCCATCCGGCAAAGTGTTTCCTAGCTCTAGAAGAAGCGAGGATATTTTAAGTGCCCTTGTTAATTCTTGTAAGATCAACAGTGGACAAATACGGGCCGGAATTAATATAAAAACAATAATAGAATATGATGGAGTATTTCAGATAGAAACAACAGACGACGAAACTTTTAGTACCGAAAACCTGGTTGTAGCAACGGGAGGAGTCTCTTTTTCTCATTTAGGTACGGACGGATTTGGACATAGATTAGCGCAGCAATTCGGACATAAGATCACAAGGCTTCGCCCATCTATTTCAAATATAATTAGTAAAGAAGATTTCTATGCCGACTTAAGTGGCTTATCATTAAAAAATATAACCATGACAATTTGGCGTGAAGGGAAAAAAGTCCGGGACAAAGTCGGCGATCTGCTTTTCACTCATAATGGGTTATCTGGCCCTATCATTCTAAATAGCAGTAGATGGATGGAAGACGACGATATGCTAACATTCAACTTAGTGGGCCGGCCGTATGAATCCATACAAAAGGAGTTAGAATCGGACTTTAATTTAAATGGCCGAGAACACATAAGCACATATTTAAAGAAGTTTAATTTTCCGAAGAGCTTCATCTCTGCTTTACTTCGGGTTTTGGATATACCCCATGATCTAAAATGTGCTAATATCAGTAAAGACGGCCGAAAAAAGATCGCTAAGCATATAACAGCATTGCCGATAACCATCCTATCCGTTGGCGACTTGAACTCTGCTGTAGTGACTTGTGGCGGAGTCAGTCTCAAAGAAATAAACCCTACAACATTTTGTAGCAGAAAGCAACGTGGCTTATATTTTGTAGGCGAAGTCTTAGACATCGATGCTGACACCGGTGGATACAACATTCAAGCCGCTATGTCCATGGGTTATGTTTGCGCACAAAGTATAATTAGAAAAGAACAAATTTATGGCTATTAAAGTTGGCCTAAACTCTTAAACATCGATGCAGACATCGTCAGCATAGGTGGGAACTTAAGAATCTTAGTCACAAAATTTCGGGGAAGTGACCCTGCTCCCCTTTCAGGCATAGGCGGGAACTTAAGAATCTTTTAGCGAAACTAACTGAAGGGTTATCCTGGAGTTGTTACAAAATTGCAGGGAAGCGGTGCCGCCTCCGTCTTCGCAATATTGCGGGAAAGCGGTGCCTCCCTCCGGGAGGGAGGTGTCAGCGTTAGCTGACGGAGGGAGAAAGCGCGCCTACAAATTTTAGTTACTAATCTGAGTTGTCATACTTCTTAAGTTCCCAGCTATGCCCCTGGAAGGGGAGCTGTCAGCGCAGCTGACTGAGAGGTTCTTCTGGAGTGATTACTTCGTAATTTTCTGGAGTGGTTACTTCGTAATAATAGTTAATTTGCTTAAGTTCCCATGTATGACTATATCCATGGGCTATGTTTGCGAACAAAGTATAATTAGAAAGGAACAATTTTTATGGCTATTAAAGCTTTAAAAGGTACCAAAGATATTTTTGGCGACGAAGTCAAAAATTTAGAAAAAATCGAAAATATAATCAGAGAAGTTTGCAAAAATTTTGGAGTAGGCGAAATCCGAACTCCTATTTTTGAGCTAACTCATCTCTTTCAACGTGGTGTCGGCAACACAACGGATATCGTTCAAAAAGAAATGTATTCTTTTATAGACAAAGGTGAAAACAATATTACTCTTAAACCAGAAAGTACAGCCGCTGTCGTACGAGCTTATTTGGAACATAACATGGGTGAAAATGCTCAGCCCACCAAACTTTATTATCTATCACCAACCTTTAGATACGAACGACCAGAGGCCGGCCGACTAAGGCAATTCCATCAATTTGGCGTAGAAATTTTTGGTGCTTCATCCGCTATTGCTGATGCCGAAGTAATATCAATAGCTTATACTATGTTGAAACGGCTAAATATAAATAATGTAAGTTTGCATATTAATTCGCTTGGTGGGCCACAGTGTCGTGCAAAATATAATGAAGTATTAAAGGAATATTTAGCATCCAAAAAGGATCTATTATGCCCTCTTTGCAACGAAAGACGAATTAAAAATCCTTTACGTGTTTTAGATTGTAAAAATCCGGATTGCCAAAAATTATTTGTAGATGCACCTAGAACCATCGACTCTTTAGATAAAGAGTGCAAGGATCATTTTGAGCTACTAAAAGATTTATTAACAAAAATGGATATACCATATATAGTAGATTCGCAAATAGTAAGAGGGTTAGACTACTACACAAAAACGGTATTCGAATTTATTTTAGAAGGCAAAAATTATTCGGGCACAGTATGTGGAGGCGGAAGATATGATCGATTAGTAGAAGAAATCGGCTCTAAACCGGTCCCTGCGGTTGGCTTCGGAACAGGTATAGAAAGGCTACTAATAGCATATCTAGAAGAGAATAAAAATTTAGAGCTGGACAAGCGAGATATATTTATTGGTTATCGAGGGAATTTAGCCTTAGAAAAAGCCGTTGTACTTGTAAATAACCTACGTGAGAAAAAATTCAATGCTGACACCGACCTTTTAGGCCGAAGCGTCAAAGCTCAGATGAAGTATGCTAACAAAATTGGAGTAAAATTTGCAGCCATAATAGGTGATACTGAATTAGAGACACAAATGTTATCTATTAAAAATATGGCAACATCCGAAGAATCCAAAGTTAGCTTTGTAGATCTGGAAGCATTTCTTCTAAATAATTAACTGGATATAGAGTGCAAGGATCATTTTGAACTATTAAAGGATTTATTAACAAAAATAGATATACCATATATAATAGGAATGCTTAAGTGCACGCTACCCCTTAATTAGTTACTACTTGGTGCGTCTCTCCTCAAGCTTTCGCAACATTGCGGGGAAGCGGTGCCTCCCTCCGGGAGGGAGGTGTCAGCGAAGCTGACGGAGGGAGAAAGCGCACCTACAAATTTTAGTTACTAATCTGAATTGTCATTTTGCACTTCTCTCTCTCCATCATTTTGTGACTTCTTAAGTTCCCAGCTATGGGAGCAGGGTACCCGCGCTCTTAGTTAGCTTTTTAGATTTGGAAGCATTTCTATTTCTCCTTTCTTACTAGGAGATTTTTTACATAATTTTTTAGCTTGTTCCGTACATTTTTTTTTACTGAAAGTAGTCATATCCTTTTGTATTGCACATATAGTTAAATGTACCCATACATTTTAATTTTGTATTTTTTAAACTTTAAAAGGAGGATTTATAAATGGAAAATTACGACATCTACCGCGATATCAAGGAAAGAACAGCTGGCGATATTTATCTAGGCATAGTCGGCCCTGTTCGTACCGGAAAATCAACTTTTATTAAGAGATTTATGGAGTCCTTAGTTATTCCTAATATTCAAAATGAATATAGCCGTGAAAGAGCTCAGGATGAATTACCTCAAAGTGGCGGCGGAACCATGATTACGACTATAGAACCAAAGTTTATCCCCAACGAAGCTGTTGGCATCACTATTGGTGGCGATTTCTCTGTTAATGTTCGTCTTATCGACTGTGTCGGCTATGTAATTCCAGATGCCGAAGGTTATTTATATAATGATAACACTCCTAGGATGGTTAGAACTCCTTGGTCTACTGAAGAAATCCCTTTCGCTCAAGCTGCCGAAATCGGTACCAGAAAAGTTATTAATGATCACTCTACTATCGGTATTGTTATTACTACCGATGGCTCTATTACGGATATTCCTAGATCCAGTTACATAGAGGCAGAAGATAGATCTATTAATGAATTAAAAAGACTCGGTAAACCTTTTATCGTTATCTTTAATAGTAAAAAACCTTTTGAGCAAGATGTTATTAACCAAGCTCAACATTTATCCAAAAAGCATGATGTACCTGTAGTTCCTTTGAATGTTGCCCAAATGAAAATGGATGATATTAATCAAATATTGGAAAAAGTATTATATGAATTTCCTCTTAATGAAGTTCAATTTTCTTTACCTAAATGGGCCGAAACTCTTGAGAACGATCATTGGTTTAAAAGAGAGTGGCTTAATAAAATAAAAACTGATATTTTTCCTTTAGATAATATTAGGCAAGTTAGAGAGGCTCTTGAAAATTTTAAGGATATCCCTGATGTTAACAATATTTATTTAGAGAAAATTAATTTGGGTGAGGGCATTATTAAAGTTACTGTTCACACTGCTGAAGAATTGTTTTATAAAATTTTATCCGAAACTACTGGTATGGACATTCATGGTGACCATGAACTAATGACTCTTATTAAAGAACTATCCGAAACTAAAAAAGAATATGATAAAGTTGCTTTGGCTTTAAATGATGTAAAAAACAAAGGTTATGGTGTAGTAAATCCAAGCAAAGATTCCTTTACTTTAGATACTCCAGAATCATTTAAACAAGGAAATAGTTATGGCGTAAAACTGCATGCTACTGCACCTAGTTATCATATAATAAAAGCGGATATCCAAACTGAAGTGTCCCCAATTATTGGGACAGAAGAACAAGTTCAAAAAGTGATAAGAGAATTAACAAATACCACTCCTGAAAATATGTGGGAAACCAATATTATGTTCGGTCGAACTATTTATGACTTAGTAAGTGAAGGTCTACAAAATAAACTTTATAAAATTCCAGATGATGCTCAACAGAAACTTCAGGAAACTCTTCAAAAAATTATTAATGAAGGTACTGGCGGATTAATTTGTATAATTCTTTAATTCTTCAATGCTTTTATATTTTATAAAATTTTAGCTGATGCTCAACAAAAACTTCAGGAAATACTTCAAAAAATTATTAATAAAGGTACGTACTGGCGGATTAATCTATATAATTCTTTAATATTTGAATATTTGAATGCTTAAATGTTTGAATGCTTTTATATTTTTGCAGGAAGAATCTTTCTTCCTGTTTTTTTTCATGCATATATATATAATTAGCTTGTAGAATATAATATATAAACAATATATCTAACTATTATTATTATAGAATTAAAAAGGAGGATTTCTTTATGATCGATTTTCATGTTGACACGGCAATGATGATATTTAAACGTAAATCTTTATTATTAAACAATGAAGGTCATGTAGATTTAGAAAAATTACAAAAGGGTGGCTATCTGGCCCAGTGGTTTGCTATGTTCATATCTTTAAATCATTTGGAGGGCATTTCGCCATTTGACTTTTTTGAGCAAATGTATGATTACTTTATTGAACAAGTAAATATGAATAGCGATAAAATAGAGATCGTAACAGATTATAATGGCTATACAGCAGCGCTAACGTCCAAAAAAATAGCTGCTTTCTTATCCTTAGAAGAAGGCGAAGTAATAAAAGATGGCCTGCACATGGTAGACAAATTGGAAGATATGAAAATTCGATTGATGACTCTAACCTGGAATCACCCAAACAGTTTAGGTGCTCCGCATACTATGCCTTCAGCGGGCTTAACTCATTACGGCCAAACTGTTGTAGATTATTTGAACAATAAAAAAATATTACTGGACGTTTCTCATCTATCGGATGCGGGTATAGACGATGTTATCAATATATCCAAGAAGCCGATAATAGCATCTCATTCTAATGCCCGGGCTATTTGGAATCATAGCCGAAACTTGAGTGATGAGCATATTAGAAAAATAGCTAACAGTGGTGGCCTAATTGGGATTAATTATTATAACGGCTTCTTGGCCCAGGATCCAACTAGTTGCATAGCTGATATAATTAAGATGGCTAAATATCTCATTGACATCGCCGGTGAAGACTGCGTTGGTTTTGGATCCGACTTCGATGGGATAGATTGTCGATTAGAAATAAAAAATGCATCCGAAATAGATGCATTAAGAGAAGCGCTTCATCTGGAATTTACATCAGCGCAAGTCGATAAAATGTTATTTAGAAATGCTGAAAGGATTATTCGTTTCTTATAAGATGGGATAGATTGTCCATGAACCTTTCAGTTAGCTTTGCGCTTGATCTTCACACTTGATCTTCGCACTTCGCTCTTAACTTTAGTCAACGAATGGAGGCCAACTTTTCTATGAGAGCCGTCGCTAATAGCTGTCTTCAAATAATGGAAGTAGAGCATGAACTTTCAAGTTTGAGATAAATGTTTTTTAAGCTAACTTAGCATATGTTGGATTTTTAATAGTTTCTACCAACGTTTCTACTTCCTGATCTGAAATGAATGCACCTTGTACTCGTATCGGCTTAGCCTCGCCCATAGGATAGAACAACATATCTCCCTTACCCAATAATTTTTCAGCTCCAACTGTATCTAAAATCGTTCTAGAATCCACCCCAGAGGATACAGCAAAGGCCATTCTTGATGGTATATTCGCTTTTATTACTCCCGTGATAACATCTACAGATGGCCTTTGGGTGGCTATTACCAAATGTATTCCTGATGCTCTCGCCATTTGTGCTAACCTACATATCGAATCCTCCACTTCTTTTGCTGCGGTCATCATTAAGTCGGATAGCTCGTCTATTATTACTACAATATGTGGCATCTTATTAAATTTATCTACCTTCTTATTGTATCCCTTTATATCTCGAACCATGTTCTCAGCAAATAATTGATATCTATCAGCCATTTCTTTTACTATCGAATTTAATGCGCTAGCCGCTTCCTTCGGATCTGTAACAACTGGTCTTATTAAATGCGGTATCCCATTATATATATTCAATTCCACCACTTTCGGATCCACCATTAAAAGTTTCACATCTCTTGGCGATGCTTTATACAGAATACTTGCAATTAACGTATTTATGCACACACTCTTTCCGGATCCCGTTGCACCAGCTATCAATACATGTGGCATTCTTGCTATGTCAAATATAACCGGTGCGCCAGAAATGTCTTTGCCTACACCAAAAGCTAACTTGGATGGAAAATCATCAAATTTGTCTGTGTCCAAAATATCTCTTAGCAGAACCATTTCAGCTTGCTCATTCGGTATTTCTATTCCTACTAACGATTTGCCCGGTATCGGCGCTTCTATCCTTATACATTTGGCCGCCAAACTAAGCGCTATATCATCAGATAAATTCAAAATCTTACTTACTTTTGTCCCTTGTTTTGGCGCTATCTCATACCTTGTAACAGATGGTCCCTTGTGTACTTCTATAACCTTGGCCTCTATGCCAAAACATTTTAAAGTATTTTCTAATTTACTAGCCATGTTTTGTAAATGCTTTGTATCCTGACTAAAATCCTTATCTTGTTGCACTGTTAATATATCTATATTCGGAAACTTATAAGAATTTACTGGCCTTCTAACTTTTCTTTTTCGGGCCACATTTTGACTTTGTTCCATCACATGAATTACAGGCTTATCATAAACGGATAAAGGCTCTTGTATGGTTTTTCGTAAATTATAGTTCGATTCTTGATGATAAGAATTATTATCTCTGTTATAACTTGCCCTTTGACTAGAATTATTATTTTGGTTAGATCTAACCTTTGAACTTTGGCTAGAATTAGAGCTAGCTTGTCCGGATTTCAAGTTCATGCTATCAGTCGAATTAGGGCTAACTTTTAACCTTTGGTTAGTCGCAGATTTTGGGCTAGCTTTTGCACTCGCCTGTGTTGCCTTATTCTTGGATTGAGTCGAAGACTTGGTAACATAATTATATCTAATAGGTTTTTTATCCGTGTTAGATTTTTGCGAAGTATTTTTACTTCTAGCCGTTTTATTACTGTATGTTGCTTTTTTACTGCTAGCCGTTCTATTACTGTATGTTGCTTTTTTACTGCTAGCCGTTCTATTACTATATGTTGCTTTTTTCACGGATCGGGATTTATACTTTTTTGGGGAATTTCCAGACAACGATCTCATCCATGCCGTAAACGAAAAATTATAGAGTTTAAATCCGTATAATAGAATAACAGATGTAAGTAGAATATAGGTCCCATATAATCCAAAAAATTTCAATAGAATATTAATGATACATCGGCCCACTAATCCTCCATTTATAAACGATATATCACTTAAATATATTGAAAGATAATTGGCCACCCTGTCCGGTACATCCTCTTGAAATACTTGGCTTCCTAATACTAATATTATGAATATAGGTAACGCTTTTTTTACATTACTAACTATATCTAACTTTCCACTTTTTATATAGCTAACTCCTAAATATAAAATATAAAAAGGTAATGCATATCCGCCTATCCCAAATAACCCTACCGTTATTTTTTTTATTAAACTGCCTAACATTCCTGTTTGCTCACTAAAAATACTTGCTATCATAAGTATGCAACACCCAATTATCGTAATTCCAATGATTTCTGTTGCCTGATTTATTTTCTTCTTTCTCTTTTTTTTCTTCATCAGTATCCCCCTAAATTTTTATCTATATATCAGGCTCCTAAACCAAAGGAGTTGATTATTATTGTTATCTAACAGGCTCTAGCACTAATATAAACCAATTAGGGCTTCACTTAGCAATAGCATTTAGCATTCCTGTTTGCTCATTAAAAATATTTGCTATTCAACACCCAATTATCTAATCGGCTTTGGCGCTAATATAAACCAATTTGGACCTAACTTAGCGATAGCATTTCCATTTTCAAATGGTGTAGCATAATCATAAACAAAATCTATCACAGTATTTCCTAAAGCATCTACATAACCCCATTTGCCCTGATATTTTACTGCTGCTAATCCTTCAGAGAACGGCTGAGCACCTTCGTATATCATCGGTAAAACCGGCTGGCCTTGTGTATTTATATAGCCATAAGTCCCTACAAACCCTGTTTCTGTCATTGTTCCTTGGCATACTGCTGCATAACCTTCGCTGATTTCTCCTACGGCATCAAAATCAAATCCGGTTAACCCTTGTTCGAATTTATTTATTAAGGCTTTTTTCCCGTCAAAATTACCAACAAATGCTACTCCATCATCGCTAAATTCTGTCGCACTAGCGTAGCTAAATGGTATTACGGTGTTCCCTTCAGCATCGATGTAACCCCATCGTCCGTTCTTCTTCACTGGTGCTACCCAATTATTAAATTCTCCTGCATCCTGATATGAAAATGGTATCACCATTTCTCCATTTAGGTCCATATATCCGAAGAAATTTCCTAATTCATTCTGATCATCTTCTATTTTTATTAGTCCCATATTCGATACTGGTCCTAAATTTGAATGCGGTTCTAGCACTTCTAATAATATTGAGCCATTCGTGTCTATATATCTATCTGGATTTTCATCCGACATTACTAAAGCTACACCTGTTGCAAAAGCTCCATTTACTGTTGATTCTGGCTCCCCTGGAATTTTTACAACTTCTGATCCATTTGCATTTATGTATCCGTAGTAATTTGCAGATGGATTTTGTACATTTGTATACGTTATTTGCGCATATCCTTCTGAAAAATCTAACGCTTGCGTATATTTAGGTGCAACAAATGGCTGCCCGCTTGTGTTTATATACCCGTATAACCCATTTTGACCTAAGACTACAGCACGGTCTTCTACAAATCCTCTTATCACTGAATAATGATCTTCCAAATTATATCTTGCTACATTTGCATGAGCGTACGGCATACCAAAGGTTACTAACGATGATGTACACATTGTTATTAATGCTATCACTTTATTTAATCCTTTTTTCATCTTTGTTTATCCTCCTTAAATTTATATACCTCTTATAACGCTATTTAAATTATATTATATATTAAATTTCTTGAAATTATGTACTTCTTATAACACTGTTTAAATTATATATTAAAATCATTGCTATGTCAAGATTACATTAAAAATGTCTAGAAGTTTTTATAAGAATTATGCAATATTTACCATGAATTTATTAAACTTCTCAAGTCATACTTTTGGCTACAGCTTGTTGTTAATGTTTTTAACCATAATTTTCAAAAATATTTTGTTTTAACTAGCAATCTTTGTATATTTATAAAAAAGAGTTGATTTTTATACATAATGCTTGTATAATGATTTCAAAAAGGACAAAAAGGAGTGCATCTTAATTCATGAAAGTATATATAGATGGCAGTTATGGTACAACTGGCTTAGCATTAAAACAAAGATTAGAACAGCTTAAAGAATATGAGATAGTAGAACTAGATTTTGATCAGCGTAAAAATTTAGCTGCCAGGATTCACGCAGCTAATAACTCGGATATAGCAATAACATGCCTACCGAATGAAGCTACAAAAGAGATAGCCCCGCATATCACGGTCCCTTTAATAGATACATCCACTCAGTATCGAACAGATCCGGATTGGGTTTACGGATTTAGTGAATTGAATAATCGTAGCCAGATACAAAACGCTAGCAGAATTGCTAATCCAGGCTGTCACGCAAGTGGATTTTTAGCATTGGTCGTTCCGCTCAGATTAGCCGGGATAATTTCATCCGATGAGGTTCTATCTTGTAGTTCTATCACGGGATATAGTGGTGGTGGCCACAACATGATTTCTGACTATGAACGTTCGGATCGCCCGAAGTATTACAAATTTCCGAGACCATATGCCCTAGAATTAAAGCATAAGCATTTAAAAGAAATGAGGATAATAGCCAACTTGGATACCGATCCGATATTCATGCCTATGGTAGCCGACAATTACTCAGGCATGTGTGTAAGCATTCCGTTAGCCATAAAAAATAATTCTGTAGAAAACATCATGGAGGCTTACAAAACTTTTTATAAAGATTCTAAGTTAATAAATGTTTCAGAGTTTAATAATTGTGAAGGGATAGAAAATGGCTTTTTAAATCCTTTTTACAAAGAGGGTCTTGACTCGCTGGATATAGTTGTTATTGGAAATGAAAACGAAGTTTATCTTAATGCTTTATTCGACAACTTAGGTAAAGGCGCAGCCGGATCTACACTGCAATGCTTAAATATAAGGACTGGCCATGAGGAAATCTTAGGACTTAAGTTGTAATTAGATAACCTTGCAATGCTTCATTATAAAAATAGGATATACAAAAATGTAAATAGATAACCTTACGCCCACTGCTACACTGCAATGCTTAAATATAAAAACAGACCATGAAGAAATTTTAGGACTGAAATTGTAGCTAATAACAAAAAATATAAAATTTCAGAAAAGAGGAATATAATATGTTAACCGAAGGCGGAGTAACAGCTCCAAAAGGATTTACGGCTGGATCAGTACATTGTGGAATCAAGAAAAATTCCAGTAAGAATGACCTTGCAGTTATACTTTCAGAAAAGATCGGTAACGCCGCTGCTGTATATACTCAAAACAAAGTATTCGGCGCACCAATAACAGTAACTCGAGAACACATTAAGGATGGCCGAGCACAATTATTTATATGCAATAGCGGAAATGCTAACACCTGTAATAAGGACGGCCTAGAGCTAGCTAACAAAATGAGCGAGCTTATAGCCGATAAAATCGGGATAGCCAAAGAGGATGTAATAATAGCTAGCACAGGAGTAATAGGCCAAAGTTTGCCCATAGAAAAAATCGCTAAAGGTATTTCAGCAATAAAGCTTCACCCAGACGGATCTGTCGAAGCTGCTGAGGCCATAATGACAACCGATTTAGTAATCAAAGAAGTGGCCGTAGAATTTGAAATAGAAGGTAAGCTTTGCAAAATCGGTGCTATAGCAAAAGGCTCGGGCATGATAGCGCCGAACATGGCAACAATGCTCGCCTTTATAACAACGGACGTAGCGATAAGCACAAAAATGTTAGAGATAGCCTTAAAAAAGACAGTAGAACCGACTTATAACATGGTCGATGTAGATGGCGACACCTCTACCAATGACATGGTCGCTATTATAGCAAACGGATTAGCTGCCAATAAAGAAATCTCAGAAGAAGATGAGAACTTTGCAACTTTTGTAAATGCCTTACTTTATGTCAATCTGTTTTTAGCCAAAAAAATCGCAAAAGACGGTGAAGGCGCTAGCAAATTACTAACAGTTCACATAGTAAATGCCCAAGATGATTCTTCAGCTAAAAAACTTGCTAAAGCTGTACTTGGATCCAGTTTGGTAAAAACAGCTGTCTACGGAAATGATGCAAACTGGGGCCGAATTTTGTGTGCTCTCGGTTATGCTGATGTAGACTTCAATCCGGATAAAGTAAGTATAAAATTTCAAAGCCGAAACGGTGAAATATTAATTTGCGAGGATGGATCCTCCGTTATGTTTGACGAATCAGTGGCTACCCATGTTCTAAATGATAGCGAAATTACAATTTGGGTCGATATGCATCAATCTCTTGGTTCAGCCATGGGATTCGGTTGTGATTTAACTGAAAAATATGTAGACATAAATGCTTCTTATCGTAGTTAGGAGGTGGGAGTATCAACCAAAGAGGGAAATTAAAGTGCGGATGGATTTAGGCATTGATAACTAAGGGATAGCGTGCACTTAAGCCTTCCTCCCCCGGAAGGTGGACGCGAAGCGGACGGATAGAGTCGCAGCGAAGCTGCGCCCTTGACCCTCTCAAGTGAAGCCAAAAGGTGATTACGGAGTCAGAGCACCAGAAGGACCCCTCAGTCAGCTGCGCTGACAGCTCCCCTGAAAGGGGAGCTGGGTGCCCGCACTTTTAGTTAGCTTCGCCGAAAGATTCTTAAGTTCCCGGCTATGCCCCTGGAAGGGGAGCCTTGGGAAATATATAATTAGGAGAGAACATAAAATGGATAGAGCCGAAGTATTAACGGAAGCATTGCCTTATATTAGAAAGTATATAGGAAAAATTATAGTAATAAAATATGGCGGAAACGCTATGTTATCTCAAGATTTAAAGGAAAGTATCGTATCCGATATTGTTCTACTGAATATGGTTGGGGTTAAGGTCGTTCTTGTTCATGGCGGTGGTCCCGATATAAACGATTTACTTAGCAAACTAGGTAAGGAAAGTAAATTTATAGACGGCCTTCGATATACCGACGATGAAGATATAGAATACATTCAAATGGTCCTATGTGGAAAAACCAACAAGGAATTAGTTAGCTTAATCGGTAAAACGGGTGCTAAAGCTGTCGGTATATCCGGATTAGACGCTACCTTGGCTACAGCAGTAAAGATGCCAAAATACGGAAATGTAGGTGATATTACTGATGTTGACCCTACCTTAATAAAAGATCTATTGCTAAAAAATTATATACCCGTAGTTTCTTCTATAGCATTTTCAGAACAAGGTAGCTTAAATATCAATGCAGATCTGTTTGCAGCCAAATTAAGCATTGTTCTTGAAGCCGATCACTTTATGTTACTAACCGATGTAAAGGGCGTATTGCGTGATAAGAATAATGAAGATAGTTTGATCAAAGAAATCAAAGTGTCCCAAGTTCCTGAATTAATAGAAGATGGTATAATCTCCGGTGGTATGATCCCTAAAGTGGATTGTTGCACTTTGGCTGCAAGAAATGGTGTTAAGCAAACTACTATCCAAAAGGGTACGTTAAAGCATTCTATATTGATAGAACTTTTGTCGGATGAAGGAAGCGGTACAATGTTCTATTAAACCAATAAAAATTTTTTTATAAATTCCCGAATTAATAAAAGATAGTATAATTTTCATTGGTATGATCCTTAAAGTGGATTACTGCACGTTAGCTGTACAAAATGGTGTTAAGCAAACTAGTATCCAAAAGGGTACGTTAAAGTATTCTATATTGATAGAACTTTTGTCGGATGAAGGAAGCGAAACTAAATAAATAAAAATTTTTTTCATTATTGTGTTTAGAATCGATAATTTGTGTCTATACTCTATATAGACGTCGAAAGACAGGCTATAAAAAGCAAATACTATTTATGATTTTCTGGATTGCAAGCAGTGTGTTTGATCTCCCATAGTTCAAACCTTTATCGTCACTGCCACTGCTAGGTGATAACCTTTCTTCGCTTTAATTTGGAATCTTTGAATTCGGATTATGCTTCGTATGATGTATGATTGCATAATCATATCTAGGCAACCAAATTCGAATCCAAGTTTCAGTGCGTATGCTATTGTCCTTGGCCTTGTTAATGCTACATAATTGTTATTTTTTTTAAAATTTGAGCCATGTAAAGAAATTGTACTAGGACTTTTATAGCTAATGAGCATACCTT
>LNZM01000075.1 GCA_002007295.1 Candidatus Epulonipiscioides saccharophilum
CTAGCCAAGATATTGACAATGATATGGGAAGTCATGATTCTTACTGGCCTTATAGAAATGCTTAGACGGTTATAGTTGGTGGAGTAATCCCGGATCGAGCTATATTAGAAACTATAGAAAAAAGTAATGAATTTCTAATTGATTCGGGGACAAACGTTAACATTAAAATAGAATCTACTAAAGCAGCCGTACCTGGTTTGTTCGAATCGGCGGAAACTTTCTCGGTTGAACTTCCTTATACCATGTCTTCGGATGATTATGACAAGGCTCAGTATCATGCACCAACAACATTAGTAGAATGGAATGAATTGACTACTTTAGCAAAAGGTGAAGGAGATAATAATCCATACCAACTAATGCAGATTAATTATAAACGGCTGAAAGATTTAAAAGCTGTGGAGATTTCTATAAAAAAAGGTGATACTCCGATTTGGGGAACTAGTGAACCAAGCGATTTAACAGCTAACGATGCTGCGTCATGGTTATGGTCTTATCGTAATGCTTCAGCCATTTTAGATCCGGACAATAATAATTGGATAACATCCGATGAAGATTTATTAAAAGTGGAGAGAACTAACAATACACTTTTGACCAAAGGAGATAAAGTTAGTATAGAAATAATAGCAACAGGAACAGACGATACGAAAGAAACAATAAAGAAAGAATATATTATAACGACCGACGACGTTTTGAACGCTACCTATTCACCGATAGACTTAACCGGATTATCTAGCATAGCTGCGGACGCTAACGGACCGGATGATCCACTTTATCAATTGATGCAGATAAGTTATGATAAGCTAGAAGCTTTACAATCGACTAAGGTTTCTATTTTAGATTCGGACGATAATGTGCTTTGGGCTAGCCAAGATACAGAAAATAAGATAAATAGTTATGATTCTTACTGGCCTTATAGAGATGCTTCGTCTATATTAGTAGACGGATTGATTCCAACCGATCAAACTATATTAGATTCTGTGGAGAAAAGTAATGAATTTATCATTAATCCGGGTATAGCCGTGAAGATTAAAATAGAAGCAACTAAAGCTATTGTACCTGATTTTTATGCTGCAGAAAGTTTCTCAGTTGAACATCCTTATACTATGACAATCGATGACTTTACCAATGCTACTTATGTAAATAACATGGTTGATAAATTAATTCAATGGTCTGATCCTAAGTTTTATCATAAGAATAAAGCAGATGATGTTCCATATCGCCAATTACAGATGAATGTTACTACTTTGCAAGATTTTAATTCTATGAAATTTGAAATTTTTAAAGATAGTCAGAAAATTTGGGCCGAAAACATAAATGAAGCACCGGTAGCGAATAAATTAACTTGTTTATGGCCATTTAGAGATGGTTCTTCTATACTAGATCCGGATGGTTTAATCCCGGATAATCAAGACTTACTAGAATTAATAGCTTCTAATGAGCAGCAACTGGCTGCTGGCGACGAAATTGTTGTTAAAATAACCGCCACAAAAGACACTATACCTTTTTCTATTGTGGCCGATTACGTTTGTTACCGAAGAAGATGTTTTAAAGTCTACGTATAGCCCAGAACAAATATCTATTTTAGAATTTATCAATACAACGACCACAACAGAAAATTTACCTTATCAACATTTGCAATTTAACTTTAAACAAACTTTATTTGCTGAGTCTCTTGTTTTTTCTATCTCTGATAGTACAGGTAAAGTTATCTGGAAAGAATCTAGAGAAGATATTTTAGCTAACGATGCAGCCTTTTTCTTATGGCCTTACCGAAACATTGAATCTATCTTACCAAACATGGCTGACCCAAATTATGAAGCTAAATTAGACGCTATGAAAAAGAGCAACTTATCCTTAATGAAAGCAAACGAAGTAGTGGATATTAACTTAGTAGCCACAAAATCGGGAATAGAACATACAGTGCCGACTCAGAAAGTTGTAGTTACTTCTGCAATCCTACAAAACGCTTCTTATTATCCAGTTCTATTTGATGAATTCTCTAAAATGCTACCCGGAACTATCGGGCCAGATGATCCACCATATGAATTGCTGAAGATTAATTATGATAGGATTGAAGAATTAAAATCTAGCAAAATAATCATTGGGTCCAAGATGGAGGCACCACAATTTCAGAGGAGGACTTTGCAACATGGTCTTTCCGAGATGCTTCTGTCATCATTGATCAGGACACAGGAATAATGACAAAACCGGAAGACTTAGAGGCTATTGAGAAAAGTAATGCGAAACTTTTACCAGCCGAAACAATCGTAACTATTTTTATAGAAGCGATAAAAAATCCTGTGGATGGTATCGTGCCAGAAGAAAGATTTACAATAAGCAAGATTATGAAATTACTGTAGCGGATCATAGCTCAGCTATTTATGCTGATTTAGCAACGTTGAAAATTTTAATTCAACAAGCAACCGACAACGTCGATAGCGTAGAAACGAGTATAGACGGAGAAGATATTCCGACGGATGTTCTGTGGACAACTATAGAATTGAAAAATTCTCTATCCGAAGCTATCAAGACCGCTCAGACCACAGTTGATTCAGCTGAAGCAACTCCGGAAACTGTTACAGAAGAACAAATAAGGGCTGCCTATAATCAATTAAATAGTAATAACGAAAATTTTAATTTAACAAAACAAGTCGGTTTATTAGCGATAGATCAAGAGTCTCTAGCAGCGAAAATCAAGGAGGCTAACCAAAATAATGATAAAACTTATGTTAGTATTGACGGTTTAGAAGTACCGGCTGAAGAAAATTGGGTACTCCAGGAAGTGAAAGAAGATTACATTGATGCTATCAGCGTAGCTACAGCGATAAATAACCTGACAGGAGCAACTAGTGAACAAATTTCTGAAGCTATAATAGCGCTAAGGGATGCCACCACTATTTTTAATTTAGCTAAAAAAGCAGGTCTATATGTTATCGCCGATAAAACAAAATTCTTACAAAGCATAGTAGAAAAATATATTGATTTTAAAATGACATCTATTACAGATGACAACACACAAATTTTAGAATTTAAAATGTATACGGATGCTGTCGCTCATCAAGCCTTCGATAAAGTGTTAGAACCTACGTTGGAATTGCTACATAAAAAAGGGGCCTCCACTATTGAGGTCGAACAGGCTTTGAAAAATCTAGGCACAGCCTATGCGGATTTTGAAGTATCTAAGTTATCAGGGGCTAAAGTTACAGAAGAAGCAAACGTTAGAAACTTATTTGCGTTTACTAACGAGTATTTAGCCACTATTTTGCCAAGTGAATCTTCGGATACCATGTATACATTTAAACCGTTTGTCGAGCCTGTTGTACGAGATGCTTTATTTGCTTCGGTAGTTGCTGCTCAGGACAAATTCAAAGAAGAAGATGCAAATTTATCAGAGATAGCGCTAGACTTAAGCGAAGACATACAAGAATTTGAAACAGAAAGACAATATGGTATTGTGAGGCCAGACAAGGCAGTATTAGTACAATTGATTTCTAGTGTATCTGACAATGTCAATTCGACCATTTTAGGTTCGGATGGAGTCTATAGTTATCAACGATGGGTACCAGATAAAACAGATATAGAAAACGCACTCGCAGAGGCATATAATGTTGTGAATAATGTGAACCTAGTTGAACAAAAGTTTAATTTGGATTTTGACAAACTTATATCTGGCGAATTTAAATCCTTAAATCAAAAATTAGCCGAAAAAACGGCTCAAGAATCGGTTCAAAAATTAGTCGAAGAGCCGGACGAAGGACCAACTCAAGAAGAAATTAATTATCATTTGGAATTAATCGAAAATGCAGCCGGAATGTTGTTTGCAGAAAATCATATATTTAACGCTTCGAAACAGTATGGCTTCATTGTAGCTGACTTCAATTCTCTTCAGGATTTAATCGCTTCGGCCTATTTAAATTTGGCAGCTACCAAAGTATCAGAAAATGGTCTGGATATTATGCCTTTTTACAGCTGGGTTAATGATGCGACTAAAGCCACCTTTAGGGCTGCTATAAAAGAAGCGGAAAGTTACAAAAATCCAACAGATGAACAGTTAGCTATAATAATCAACGATTTTGTTATGGCTATTGATACCTTTAATAATCAGAAAAATTATGGACGAAGACAAGCCACTGTTCTTTCTATAGCACAATTAATAGCTGATGTAGAATTTAATTTGAGTAATACGCAAACCTCTCCAAATGGTGTAGATGTTTTTAACTTTGAGCAATGGTCTAATTCAAATAATAAAAATACCTTAAAATCCGAAATTGAATTGGCTAGAACATTTGTAGATACAGCCGTAAGTCCAACGCAAGAAGAATTAGTCGTTGCTGGATCTAAACTTATCACTGCAAATTCTACGTTTAATATATTGAAGGAATATGGCCAACAATCAATTACTAAAAATGATTTACAAAATTTAGTTAATAAAGTTTCCGCTTTCTTAAATCAGTTAACGAACGCTCCAAATGGAAAAGATGTTTTATTATTTAACAAATGGTCTTTAAATGCGGATATAATTAATTTGGAAGAGTTGATAGACACCGCATTAGGTGCTATATCTAATAAATTGGTTACCGATGAACAAATACAAGACACAGCTAAAGCGTTATCAGTTGGATTCAATTATTTACATTCGGCCTCTTTGTATGGAGAAGCAGAGATAGAAAACTATATGTTTGCACAGCTTATTGCAGACATTGAAGAGGAAAATAGATTTGTATATCAAGCTAATTCAGCAGATGAAATGTATTGCTATGAGGAGTGGGTTAGTTCTGATGTTTATACGGACATGCTAACAGCTTTGAACGTAGCCAAGGACAAAGTTTATGAAGAGGAATTATTAATAGATTCTATTTATCTAAATTCGGCTTATAGAATTTTTATCAATCAAAAAAAATCCGGTACAATAGATATAAATCACTATATATTAGGGGATTTAATAGATAAGGCCAAAAGCGTTTTACGCTCTACTTTCACTGTTTCGGATATATTTATTCATGAAAAATGGATTAGCAATACAGCCTATGGTAAATTATCCGAAGAAATAGAAGACGCTATAAATGCAAATGCCAATACAAATATCACTACCGAACTGATAAATAACGCAGCTGTTAATTTGGCTCAGGCCCTAGCAGAATTTATAGCTACCAAAGAATACGGTACTTTATCGCTTAACAAGACCCAAATGCAAAAATTAATTTTCAAAGTTCTTGATAATAAAGGCAATACTAACGCAGCCAAAAATGGTGACAAAGTTTATGCTTATGAAAAATGGGTAGATTTTGACGATGTGACTGATCTGGATATGGCCATTCAAGATGCCCAGAATTACTTAAATGATTCTATTCATACTGAATATGATATAGCTAGCATTATCCTAGAATCAGCCAATAGAACTTTTAACGAACAGAAAGAATATGGAGGTAAACGAGTAGATGAAAATGCCCTTAGAAAATTTATTGACAATTCTGTCTTCGTTTTAAAAAGTAATCTTGTTGCTGAAAATTCGTCCGACATATTCTCTTACGAATTATATTCCAGTGAATTATCCGATCAGGATATGCAACAATCTATAAGTGAGACATTGGATGCTTTAAAAAATGAAAATATTACAGCTGACCAAATAGAAAATTTAGCGGTAGAGTTGTCTAAGGATCTGGAATCTTATATAGAATTAATGAGGTATGGAACAAAAGAAGTGGTTAGAACAACTATATTACAACTGTGTTCAGATGTTAGAAGTAAATTAAGAAACACGATGGCTAGTGTCGACGGAACGGATGTTTTCGCTTATCAAAAATGGAATACATATGCTGATACCATAATCTTACAGGATGCACTGGATCCGGCATACGAGGCTATAAAAGATATGAGTAAAGATAAATTCGATCTAGATATAGCTGCTACCATATTAAACAGGGCAGAATTACGATTTAATTCGGTAAAGAAAAACGGCGCAAAATTAAGCGATAAACCAGCCTTAGAAAATTTGATAGTGGAAATGGAAGCTCAGGCCAAATTCAGTAAATTATACGAAATATTGGAAGACAAGGAAATGGATGTATTATCCTATCAAAAATTAATTACACGAAGTAATCTAGATCTATTCGATCAGGCTATAAATACAGCCAAACTTGGCTTAGAAAATGAAAATGCAACAGCCGACGCTGTAAATAATACGAGCATCACTTTAGGGGATGCCTACAGAGAATGTTTCGACAAAAAGATATTTGGAGAAATAGAAATAGATAAAGTAAATTTATTACAATTAATTCTTAAATGTAGGGAAAATCTAGAAACGACTAACCTGTCCGAAAATATGGATGGATCCGAATGCTATCAGTATGATTTTTGGGCGGATCAAACAAGCATCGATGATTTCTCATCAGCTATAGAGTTCGCTAGTGATATTTTAGTCAATGATAATATGTCCGATGACAAAGATGATATATCCGATGTCGACCTTACCGATGCTACTTTGAAGTTAGCGGAGGCTAGATATTTATTCGAAATATCTAAAAGGCCTGGTTTAATGGACATAGATAAATCTATTTTAGAAGCCTTAATAGTAGAAATAGAACCGAATTTAACCTCGGTCAAAACAGCGGTAACTAGTATCAATACTTTTCCGTATGATTTTTGGGTTACACAGGATGAAAAAAATGTGCTAATAGAAAAATTAGATATAGCGAAAGGTGCTATAGCGAACGAAAATGTAACTCCTCAACAAATTGTACAGACTGCTATAGACCTACAAATGGCTAACGATATATTTAATAATTCCAAAAAAAATGGGACTAAAGTCGTTTTGGAAACAGATTTATTATCCATACTTGCTGAAGTTTCATCTCATAAATCTTTATTTGGGACAGACGAAAGTTTGACTCCAAAATATAAGTTTTGGATACCGAAATCTCTATTCGATGAATTAGAAAAGGCATTGGCCGAAGCACGAGAAATAGCTGCATTGATGGAAATTCAAAGTTTTACTTACAGCAATAGTTCGGAAAGAAAATTAGACGGTCTAGAAGAAGCAGCTAATGTTATGGCTATCCGACTACTTGATCTTGATACTAAGATCGAAGAAGCTAAGGCTGTAGGAAATAAGGATACTACTAGAATTGAAGTAAAATCCTTAATATTAGAAACCGAAACTTTATTAGCCAATGTTGAGTCAACTTCTTCGGGTGAAAACATTGAGATTTATAAAAAATGGACAACTGCAACTAATATTGATGAGTTACAGTTAGTTCTAGATCAAACTAAAGTCATGTTAGATAAAACCGATGCTACCAATGAAGAACTAAACACAGTGTCCACTAATTTATTCACTGCTGTAGGTATTTTTAATACAAAACTTCAATATGGTACAGTAGTATCAGAGGTCACTCATCTATATGATCTTATTGATTTAGTGGAGGAAAACATAGAAAATACAACTATTGCCAGTAATGGAGAGGGCATACCGACCATAAGAAAGTGGACTACACAAAAAGAATTAGACACTTTAAATATTTATTTGGATAATGCCAGAGACGTTGCTGGTAATACTAGCTCCTCACCGAATGGTATATGGACAGCTATAAAGCATTTAGAAGCAGCTAGAGTAATTTTTGATTCAAACAAACAACTAGGAATAACAGAGACTGATTTATCGGAATTAATGGACCAAATTGTAGCTGCACAGGGACTTTTAGATGAGACAGAATCTAGTTCGGATGAAGGAGCAACGGTTTATGCATATTTATACTGGGTAACCGAAGAAGAGCGTAACGCATTGATATCGGCCCGAGGGGATGCACAACGAGTTGCGGACAATCCGTATTCAACTGCGCAAGAAATAAGTGATGAAGTAACAACATTAGAAAATGCGATGCAACTTTTTAAGGATATTAGACAATTGGGAAAAATGGAAGTGGATAAGGGTACAATAAATAATTATATTGATACTGCTCAAGCTCTGCATGATGATACGGAAATTTCGTCCCAAGGAGGAGTAGATGTATTTACATCAGTTTATTGGGTAATAGAGGAAGTTAAAACAAATTATTTCGCAGCGATAGAAAAAGCAAGACTAGTAGCCAATAATTTTCATGCATCACCGGATGAACTCGCTTTAGCTATAGAGGAATTGATAGCAGCAACAGATTATTTTAATTCACAAAAAATTCTAGGAACTAAACCGGTAGATAGATCCACTCTAGAAACAGCAATCGAATTAGCGACCAAAGAAATTTCTTCTGCAAAAGTAAGTGTGGACGGATCCGATATGTACGTGTCAGATATGTGGGTGGAAGTAAGTGACGTAGATTTATTACAAAAAGCCATTGATGAAGCACAACTTGTTATGGATGATCCGATGGCTAGACAAGAAGCTGTTTTTGCTGCTGCGGATAAATTGTCTGGCAGTATTACTGTTTTTGAAACAGCTAAAGACCCCGGACTTAAAGAACTAGATACAACAGACTTAGAGGCCTTAATAGCACAATCAGAAACCGAAATAGCGAATACAGAAGTAGCTACTAGCCCAGAAGATGTTATGAATTATAAGTATTGGGTAATCCAAGAAGAAATGGACAAACTATTTTATGCTAAATCAGACGCTCAAGATCTAATTGCCAAAGTGTTGGCCGGAGAAGCAACGCAAGATGATATAAAGTTGGAAATAAAGGATTTAGACAAAGCATTACAAATATTTGAGGCAGCTAAAAAAATAGGGTCTAAACAAGAAGATAAGACCGTATTAAAAGCAACCTTAAAAGAAGTTCAAATCAATATTAACGACACAGAAGTGAGCGATGATGGCTTAGACGTTCTAGCTCATAAATTTTGGGTAGATATTCTAACCAGAGAAATGATTGACGCAGCATGGAATTTGGCGAAAAAAGTAGACGAAAAACCAGATGCGACAAAACTTGAAATAGAGCAAACCATTAGTGATTTGTTAGCTGCTCAGGATATTTTCAATGCAGCCAAGAAACCAGGGTTAGCATCGAATGATAAATCAAAATTAGATAAGCTAATAGAAGATGTTCAAATGATAATGGATGAAACCTTCGTTAGTATAGATGGATCAGATATTTTTAATTATCATAAATGGGTCATTCAAGCAGATAAAGATGAGCTAAATACTAAATTAACAGAAGCTAAGGCGATTTACGATGATCCGGCTTCATCCCCAGGTGAAATTACAGAAGCGGTTAATTCATTGCAGGCTGCTTTGGATACTTTCGAATCCAAAAGGAAAACAGGTACGAAGTTAGCAAATAAAGAAATTTTAATCAGTACAATAGAGTTAGCCTATGCAGCTTTAGACGAGGTAACAATAAGTACGGATGGGGCGAAAGTACCGTCAGATGAATATTGGGTAACTAAAGCAGAACGAGATACTTTTGTTACTGTGATAGCATCGGCCAATACTGTGAAAAATAATTCGGTAGCAACCGAAGAGGAAGTGAATAAAATAAGTGGCGAGCTTTCTTTAGCAATAACGAGTTTTAGAAGTAAGTTTAAAGCAGGCTTATTAGTAATAGACAAAACTGTATTACAAGCCAAAATTACAGAGGCCAACACTTTAAAAGAAACTACTAGCGTTAGCGTGGATGGATCAGACATACCATCAAGCAACTTTTGGGTAACAGCAACGGAACAAAGTACATTCATAAGTGCCATAAATGTTGCGCAAAATGCTATGAATTTCAATACTCAACCTGAAGTAGACGCTGCTATACCAATCTTGTCGACGGCCATAGAAACTTTTAAAGCAGCAAGAAAACCTGGGAAAATGGCAGGAAACGAAACTTGGATAAATATACCAACTGTATATGGAGGAATGCTAAAAGTTGATATCACAAATCAGTCCATAACAGACGGGGAAGACGGAATTACACAGATTTATTTACCAAATCAACTTTCTAGAATGGCTAGAAATACAATTATTTTTAAATCCATTGCCGAAGACGCTTTATCCGAGTTGCCAAATTTAGAAGAAGTGATTTTGTCGGACCAAATAAGTGATTTAGAGAATAGAGCATTTAAAAATTCTAGCAAACTAAAAAATATTGCGTTACCAAATTCGATTACTAACATTGGATCAGAAGCATTTTTAGGATGTGGATTAAGTAAGATTGTTATTCCAGCCAGCGTCGCAAGCTTAGCTACAAATGCATTTCCGGCTAGTTTGCAAACTATTTATTATGGAGGAACCGAGTCACAGTGGACAGCACTGAATTATCCGTCTTCAGGTATTAACGTAGTCTATAATATTCCGGATAGGACAAGTTTAGCAAATTCAGTAGTCGACGCTATATATATCAATGAAACCGAAAATGTAATAGTAGTAGAAAATGGCAGTCAAGGAAATGTAGGCGAGGGAGAAAAATGGATATATAAATCTGACAAAGATGCCTATACATTAGCGATAGAAACAGCCAAAAGGAAGTTGTTCGAAGATCCATTAACTACGGAAAGTGAAGTAACGCAGGCTAAAAATGATTTAGAAGCAGCAAAAGTAAACTTCAAAAATGCTATCAAAATTAATGTGGATAAAACGGCCTTAATCAAAGAAATTAATTCTGCCAAAAAAAATGCATCGAGCGTAAAAGTGAGCGACGATGGAAAAGACATTGCCAAAACACAAAGATGGGTAACGGAATCTGTAAAAGATAAATACTTAGAGGCCATACAAGATGCGATAGAAATCGAAGAGGATATGTTAGCAACCGAAGGAGAAGTAAGTAGTGCAATAAAAAAATTAAAGTCAGCGACCACAACATTTAACAATGCAAAAAGATGGGGTACTGAAAAGGATGACGACGACGATGACGATGACGATGACGATGATGATGATGACTACAGACCAGGTGGATCAACGGGCGGTTCATGGGGTGGATCGTATGGTGGCGGATCATCCGGTGGTGGCTCATGGAGCGGGACAGTAAGTGTAAAATGGCCATTAGCCGAAAAATACGACAAAACGATAGTAGAAGAACCATACACACTTTATGGAGCATCTTACGGCATAATCAATGCGGTATCCGACGACTTGGATGTGGCCAATAATTATATCGTAGCTAGCGAGTTAAGAGAGGCCATAAGTCAGTTGTTAGAACATAGTTATGAGCAGGCAATGAATTTGTCGCAATCAGGTACAAACTTTTCTAATCAATTAATAAATTCAAATGATTACGCCAAACAACATGTAGCAGAATTAATTGTTCAAGTAGATACTAAAGATTCCGCTTCTGGCATCTACGTAGAAATGGACGGCGACGCTTTAGCCGGATTATTAGGCCCCAATCATTTAGCTGCCCTGCGTATTAATACAAAAATTGGTGAATTCTACTTGGATAATGCGGCCTTAAGTGAGATTGTAGCAGCTTCTAGAAATAAGGATATTCGTTTTATCATGTCCAATAGAGGTAACTTAGCATTAACTACAAATCAAATATTATCCGTAGGCGATAGAGAAGTGTTCGAACTTAATATAGCAATAGACCGAGAAATAATTGAGAGCATGGAGGCACCAGTAAACGTAAAAATATATACTAAGCCAGAAAAAGCTACAACATGTTCGGCCTTAAGAATGGATGCTGAAGGTAATTTGAGTTACGTAAAAGCTGATCTCAATCCATTAACCCAAGAAGTGAGCATAACTACAGGCAAGCTATCGAAATTCATAATCAATAAAAACTTACAAGGCTCAGTAATAATGCCATTCAAAGATGTACTACCAGGATCTTGGTATTACTACGATGTAGCAAGTATGTATGAAACGCAATTAATGGTCGGAATGTCGATAAATGCATTTGAACCGTTTAGAAAAACTAGCAGAGCTGAAGCCGCAAGCATACTGTATAGACTAGCAAGGGCAACCAGGCCGTTAGTAAAAGCAAACGTAAGTGATATAGAAAAATATTCATGGTACGAGGACGCAGCAAATTGGGCCGTATTATACAATATATTTGACACAGAAAACGGGCGATTTAGACCAGAGGATAAAATAACAAGAGAAGAATTAGTAAGCGCAATGTACAAATTTGGACAATTTATGGGAGGAGTAGTCCTAGAAAAAGCCGACCTAACAGGCTTTATAGACGCTAACAAAATTAGCTTAGATGCTATATCCGCCTTTGAGTGGGCTGTAGAAGTAGGGATAATATCCGGAACAACAGCTACGACTTTATCTCCGGAGGCTACGGCATCCAGAGCAGAGATTGCAGCGATATTTAATAGATTTTTAGCGTTGTATAATATTATGTAAATTTATTTATAAATTAAAATTATTAAAGGGGCCTTAATTAAAACAGGCCCCTTTTGGTTTTATTTGATTTTATTCTATTCTATGTTATCGGATGTAGGCTCTTGTTTCTTAAGTTCTCTTTTTCTTTTGGTCATTAGCCCGCCGATTCTTCCGGTTTCTTTAGGAGTTAAGCTTTTCCAACCATCCTGTTGAATTTTATCTAAAAGTCCTAATTCCTCAGCAATTTCTAATTTCATTTTTTGGTCCGTAGGTAATGCATCATATAACTTCTCTTTTGTCGGCATGTTATCTACACTCCTTTTTATATGTTTAATATAAGTATGCATCATTTTTTTATAAAATATACACCCTAGCCCTACTTTTTTTTATTTTTTTTGAAACTTGTATACTATAGCAAAAGTTTGGTCATAATATAAGGAAATATTTAGGACTCGATATTTATACATTTATGTGTATAATTTTATAAAAAATCGAGATGCCAATATAAAAAATTAAGGAGTCTAAAAAAAATGAGAAAATATAATATAGCTGTAGTTGGAGCCACAGGCATGGTGGGTAGAACATTTTTAAAGGTGTTAGAAGAAAGAAAGCTACCGATAAATAACTTTTATGTTTTTGCATCCTCTCGTTCAGCTGGTAGCACATTAACGTTTAACGGCCAAGAATACACAGTACTAGAGTTAAATGAAAATAGTTTTAAAGATCACCAAGTTGATATTGCCTTATTTTCGGCTGGTGGTGGCACTAGCTTAAAGTATGCTCCTATAGCTGCTGAAAGTGGGACTATAGTAATAGATAATAGCTCGGCCTGGAGGATGGATCCAGAAGTGCCGTTGGTAGTACCAGAAGTTAACGCTCAAGATATTTTGAAAAACAAAGGTATTATCGCCAATCCAAACTGTTCTACTATTCAAGCTGTGGTCGCATTGAATCCGTTGCATAAAGCCTATCATATAAAAAGAATAGTGTACACCACTTTCCAAGCTGTTTCTGGCGCTGGTATGGGCGGATACACCGATTTAAAAGAAGGCTTACAGGGCAATCCACCTAAAAAGTTTCCGCATCCAATAGCAGGAAATTGTATTCCTCATATAGATTACTTCTTAGAAAATGGATATACAAAAGAAGAAATTAAAATGATCGAAGAAACCAGAAAGATATTACATGATCAATCCTTAAAAATCACAGCAACAACAGTAAGAGTACCTGTTTTTGATTCTCACAGCGAAAGCATAAACGTAGAATTTGACCGACCTTTTGACATGGAAGATTTAGTCGATACCCTAAAAAGTGGTGAAGGCATAGTAATAGAGGATAATCCATCTAAGGAAATATATCCTATGGCAATCAATGCAGCCGGAAAAGATGAAGTATTTGTAGGCCGAATTAGAAGAGACGAAAGTATTGAAAATGGCGTTAACCTATGGGTTGTTTCAGACAACATAAGAAAAGGTGCAGCAACCAATGCCGTGCAAATAGCACAGTGGATAATAGCAAACGATATTATACAAGAAAATAAATGAAATATAGAGGTGTGAAACACATGACAAAAATTTTAATGCATGGCTGTAATGGAAGATTAGGTCAAGTGATTTCAAAATTAGCAAAAGAAGATCCAGATATAGAAATCATATTAGGGATAGATGTCAATGAAAATATACAAAACGAATACCAAGTTTTAGCTAGCCTGGACGAGTTCAACAGTGCTGACTATTCAACCGTGGATGTGATAATCGACTTTTCGACGGCCTCGGCTGTACCAAGCTTATTAAATTTTGTAGCCAAAAGCAAAATTCCAACAGTGTTGTGTACCACAGGATTGGACAAAGAACAAATAGAGATGATGAAGCAAACTAGCAAAAATGTACCCATCTTTTATTCGGCAAACATGTCTTTGGGCATCAACCTTTTAATAAATTTAGCAAATAAGGCCACGAAAGTATTAAAAAACTCTGGCTTTGACATCGAAATATTAGAAAAACATCACAATAAAAAAATTGATGCACCTAGTGGAACTGCTATAAGTATAGCTGAAAATATCCAAAAAGCATTAGACAGTAAGTATAAATTGGTAAGCGATAGAACTATAGAAAGAAAACCAAGAGACAAAGAAGAAATAGGTATCCACTCTATTAGAGGTGGAACTATTGTTGGCGAACACGATGTTATTTTCGCCGGAAATGAAGAGATAATAACTATTTCGCATAAGGCTATGTCTCGTGAAGTTTTCGCCACCGGTGCTATTAAAGCAGCAAAGTATTTGATTGGTAAAAATCCGGGATTGTACGATATGAATGATTTATTAGAAGATTAAAAGAGGTACTGTCGCCAAAGGCTTCCCTTCCAGACATACATGGGAACTTAAGGTCAGTTACTGCTTGCTACGCCCTCTGTCTTTACAATATTGCGGGGAAGCGGTGCCTACCTCCGGGAGAGAGGTGTCAGCGTAAGCTGACGGAGGGAGAAAGCGTGCATAAAAGTTTTGGTTATTAACCTTAGCATGCAAATTACGGAGCTAGAGCACCATAAGAACCTCTCAGTCGGCTTTGCCAAAAGATTCTTAAGTTCCTGGCTATGCCATTTGGCCAATCCTTAATATAGAAGGTAAGCATTTATTTTTGGCTTACAAAGAGCAAATGCGCAAATTCTTTTATTTCAAAAATTGAAGGTTCACAATCTGATTCAGTCATCTAATGATAGCTCTCATAGAAAATAAAATTGCGGGGAAGCGGTGCCTCCCTCCGGGAGGGAGGTGTCAGCGTAAGCTGACGGAGGGAGAAAGCGTGCATACAAGTTTTTGTTGCTTTCAAGTAAATTGCAAATTTTGCAAGTTTGCATCGTCTTTCTGTTATTCAGAATTGAATATTTTGAATTGTTAATGCGACAGCCCCCAAGGCCAACTGAGAGATTAGAATTAATCATGAATTTTAGAACGTTGACTTCTATGTAATTTAATTAATTTATAAGAATAAAAACTAATATAACTTGCCGAAATAATTATTGGCGTTATTAGTAAAAACATTTTATAATCTACTAACGTATCTTTTTTTACCCACAAAACATATCCGGCAAATAGCCAGGCAAAGCCCATGTAAAGACCGGACAATAATTTATTATACTGCTTATTTTTTTTGCTAAACAAACTATCATCTCCTTTTTACAATATTTTTACAATTTCTGTACACTTTACAATATTGTGTAGCATTTTATTATAGCATGTTTTATGATATAAATACATAGCTGATTTTGGAATTTAAATAGTAATTTATGTAAATTAGTAGCACTTATTGAAAAAGTACTACTAATAATTGAAAAATTATAAATTAACCTTGCGTTTTTTGGTACAATACTAAACTTTGGTATGGCCCAAGTGTGACGATGTCATCATTAAAACAAATGGATTCATAATTATTTATCAAGACTTCATAATCTTGCTTATTTATAGGTACGTCTATTCTATGATTAGAAAAGTTAGCTAAAGTAAGAATAGTATGATTATCCAATATTCTAAGGAAAGCAACTAAATTTTCGATAAATTCAAAAGTTTCAACAAAAGAGCCATTAACTAATACTTCTTTATATTTAGGATTTTTACGCAAAGCAATTAATTGTTTGTAAAAATTAAATACAGAATTTTCATCACCAATTTGTTCTTCCACATTAATCTCGGTATAATTCGGATTAAGCGCCAACCAAGGTTGGCCAGATGTGAATCCGCCGTTAGTAGAAGAGTTCCATGGAATAGGTGTACGAGAGTGGTCACGGCTATATAAGTTAACCATGGCCATGGCTTCTTGCTCGGTTTTTCCATGTTCTAAAGCTATGTTATATTCACCGATTGTAAAAATATCGTTTAGTTCTGATATGTTATTATAGGTTGTGTTTTCCATCCCAATTTCTTGACCTTGATATAAAAATGGTATTCCACGTAACATGATAGTGATGGTGGCTAACATTTTTTTGCTATAATCATTTGTGTGATTTAGATAGCGAGTTGCCCCACGTGGCTCATCATGATTCTCGATTATGTTGCATAGAAATCCAACGTCAGCTACTTTTCTTTGACTATTATATATGGCCTTTTTATATTGTTCAGCTGTTGGTTTGGTATTGGCGTGCCATCCATGGACAGAAGCACCGATTACAGTGGTTTCAAAATCAAAAATTGTGTCAAAACAACCGTTGTCGCCAATATAGCTGGCTATTTGATTTGAATCGTAATCGAAAAGTTCGGCTATAGCCAAAGCGTTAAACTTATCGAAAGTATTGCGTTTTAGATCGTATAATTTATCCAAGAGGCCAGAAGCATTCGCTAGCATTTTGCCAGGATGAGCAAGGCCGTCGATTCTGTCTGGAGCATAGTTTTTAAATGGTAACTCTTTTTGAATATTGACTATTGCATCAATCCTAAAGCCGGCTATACCACGTTTTAGCCACCAGTTGACCATATCATAGATTTCTGCTACAACTTTCGGATTCTCCCAATTTAAATCTGGCTGACTAGCATCGAAAAGATGTAGATAATATTCATCGGTTTCGCCGATACGTGTCCATGCGCTTCCGCCAAAATAAGATCTTAAATTATTTGGCGCTTTACCATCAACTCCGGATTCAATATAAAAATAATCTTTATACTCTGGATTTATAAACCACTCATGCTCACTAGAACAATGATTGACTACTAAATCCATGAGAATGAACATATCTCGCTTTTTAGCCTCGGCTAGCAATCTATCCAAATCTTCTAAGCTACCGAACATCGGATCTATTTCTCTATAGTTGGCTATATCGTAACCTTGGTCAATAAATGGTGATTTGTACATCGGACTTATCCAAATGACATCTATCCCTAAATCTTTTAAATAATCTAACTTGCTTATTATTCCGTTTATATCGCCGATTCCATCGCCATTCGTATCATAAAAACTTTTCGGATAAATCTGATAAAAAATCTTATCATGCCACCATTGTTGTTTCATCTTAATTTTTTGCAAGTATAACTTCTGTTATGTTTAGTTTTAGTTGTGTCCTAGTTATTCCTGCGTCCTCCTTGATTTAAAGGTTATCCAAATCATGAAAAAATATACTTAATTTTTTTATATTTTTTTGGGTGATTTTTCGACCCATTATCGATCCCTTTGGGGCATAGCCGGGAACTTAAGAAGTCAAAAAATTGCGGGGAAGCGGTGCCCCTCCATTTTCACAACATTGTGGGAAAGCGGTGCCCCTCCATTTTCACAACATTGTGGGAAAGCGGTGCCCCTCCATTTTAACAACATTGTGGGAAAGCGGTGCCCCTCCATTTTCACAACATTGTGGGAAAGCGGTGCCCCTCCATTTTCACAACATTGTGGGAAAGCGGTGCTCCTTCTGTCTTCATAACATTGCGGGGAAGTGGCCCTGCTCCCCTTCCAGGGGAGCTGTCAGCGTTAGCTGACTGAGGGGTCCTTCTGGAGTGATTACTTCGTAATAATAGTTAATTTGCTTAAGTTCCCATGTATGCCCCTTTGGGGCCTTGTTGATATGAGTATCTTCATTATATAGGATAGACTAATTAGGACTTTTTTTGCCTGGAGCCTTTTTGATATGAGTATCTTCATTATATAGGATAGACCCTTTGGGGCCTTTTTTGTCTGGAGTCTTTTTGGTATGAGTATCTTCATTATATAGGATAGGCTAAATGAAAAAACTCGCTAACCTCTCAGTTATTCAAATTAGCTCGTATAAGATCCGCTACGGCCTCGATTTCTTCTTCGGATGTGATGTAGGATGTCGGCGTATTTAGCTTAACTCCATCGTCAAAATATCTTGGAATTACATGTAAGTGAAAATGGAATACAGCCTGATTTGCTGCTTTACCATTGTTCTGAACAATGTTGATACCGTCGCAGTTTAAAGTTTCTTTTAAGCATATAGCTAACTTTTGTGCTAATGGATATATTTTGGCCGACAAGTCAGCTGGTAGATCAAAAATATTAATACAATGCTCTTTAGGTACAATAAGGACATGGCCTTTTTGAGCTGGGAAGCGGTCCATGATAACCTTAAAATATTCGTCTTCGTAAACACAAAGAGAGGCTAATTGATTAGTTACAATTTTACAAAAAATACATTCGTTCATTTTATATTATTCCTTTCAAAACAGTTTTTATATTATTTTAATTTGATTAATGATATTCTTCCATGGAGAAATAGATTTCGGGGGCCAAAGGTGGGGCTGTCGCACCGTAATTATTTTTTGGCGAAGCCTATATTCAAATTTTAATTGACTGATACCATGAAATAAAGATATTCTCGATTATTGCGAAGAATTTAGTCCAATTTAGCTTTTATTCGATTAATTATATTCTCGGCTACTGCGAAAAATTTGGTCCAATTTAGGTAATATAGCAAAGTTACCTTTTACTTTAATGCGACCAACCATAAAGGCTTTTTGATAACTTAAGGCTTTGGTTATAAGTTCGTCAAAAACACTGTCTAGCATGGATATTTCTACAGTATAGTTTTCGGTGGAGCCTTCCACGTAAATGCAATCACCATTTTTAATAACAATATAACCGAGTTCTTTAGTATCGTTTATGGAATATTGAACGACGGCATCAAAAGCTTTATCATGCTGAGCTATAAAGTAATGTGGCAAGCTCGCAATTTTTTTGCTGATACGAGAACCAGGTGGTTTTGGATAAGTTCCGGTTGTAGCAGGTATGAAAGAGCTTACACTAGTTTTGCCCTTTAATATATTGCTAATTTCTTTGATTTCGTTTTCTTCGGAAGAGTTGTAAGAGTTACTAGGATATAATTTACTAAATTGCGTGTTAGGATTAAATCCATTAGATTGTGGGTTAGCAGAGAAATTCGGTTGGCTAGAAAATCCATTAGTTGCTGAGTTAGAACTAGAAAAATTCGGCTGACTAGCAAAGTCGTTAGATTGTGAATTAGAATTAGGAAAATTCGGTTGATTAGTAAATCCGTTAGATTGTGAGTTAGCAGAAAAGTTTGGCTGGCTAGTAAATTCATTAGATGATGCGTTAAAACTAAAGTTCGGCTGGCCACTAAATCCGTTAGATGATGAGTTAGAATTAGTTGGTTGGCCGGAAAATCCATTGTTAGTACTCAACGCTGTTGGTGAAGGATTGTACGAATATTGTTTTGCTGATTCCTCAACTTTCGCATGTCCAATATTTCCGTTGCTATTGACTGTCGCATCTCTATTTAAAAATAGCATTCGTTCCGTTGATATAATATTCGATATTCCTTGGTTTATCATCCTATAATAATTTTCTATCTGCTTTTCCGTAACCTGTAATATGTCTTCTGGTGATATATAAGAGTTTAAGGCTAGCGGATTTACGTCTACTCCGCCTAAAAACCGCCAAGCCGAACTGATTAGATGCGCTGCGGTTTCTTCACCCCAAACATTGCTGTATGTTATCGCTAGCATTGGTTTGTTTTTTATTACATCTTGATATACACTGCTATAATTTAAAAAGGTTTGCATTGCCCCATGTATTCCTGTTAAATGTATGTTCGAAAATGCTACTAAGCCATTGCATTCGCCTATAGCATTAAATATTTGGTCGCCCATTACACTCGTGCTTCCTGAAAAATAAGGCAATATTTCTAAGTTTATTTCCTCGACCTCGGTCTCTAAATCTGAAAAAACTTTTGTTATTGTTTGCTTTACACTAAATAATAAATCATCTTTTATATTGGCACACAAAAGTGCTATTTTCATATTCTACCTCCATTTGTTTGGTGGCCTGTTGTCCACATTCTGACTAATAAATATATTATACAGCAAAATTAGAGAATGACAATAATTAAATATAATAAAAATACCAAATACGCCGTAAAGTCCCTAGCTTTAGCTATGGGGATATAAGGCGATATTTTTTTATAAGGACTTGTATTAGTTATAAGTATAATGTATCATGTCGATATGGAAAAATTGTATAAGTCAAATAGAAATGTTGTTTCCATATTTAAAAACTAAAATGCTAATATTATGGACAAATAGTTATTTTATAACAACCGTATGTGGAGTTCCATTATCAGTAGTAAAACAATATATAGAAAGTCAAAAAACATCACAACGATATTAAGGAGGTAAAAAATGGATTTAACAATAAAAACAGAAGAATCCGAAAATTATGACGAAAACATAATGGGGGTAGACTTAGGGATAAAAGTGCCAGCCGTATGTGTAACAACAAATGGAAAAGTAAAGTTTATAGGAAATAGAAGGGAAAATAAAGCAATACGGAGAAATACAAAATTTATAAGTGATATAGTTAATTTTCTTAAGTTCCTATGTATGACCCTAGGAGTGGCAATGGCATGCCACGAACTAAAGGTCAGACCGGACTAGCAGAAATGAATTTGTCCCTTAATTACTTTAGAATCCCCCGCCTTTAGGCGTGAGGAGCGTCAAATTTTCTACACAACTTATTTATAATTCAAATTTTCTACACAATTTATTTATAATATTAATTCATTGAAATTTTTTTAGGATATTCAAAAAAAGGAGTTTTGCATGAAATGATGTAGCATATTTTTAGCCTTCATTTTAATCAATGCAACATTATCCGGTTGCGCAAGCATAGATATCGGCCATCATTGGCATTGTTATAATAAAGAAAGGAGTTTTGAATGAAATTATTCAATGTATTTTTAGCCTTAATATTGATCACCGCAACATTATCTGGATGCACAAGTATACATATTGGCCAGGCGGCCGGGTCCGAGACGACAAGTGAAGCAGAAATAGAACAACCGGCTGGGTCCGAGACGACAGGTGAAGCAGAAATAGAACAACCGGCCACAACTGAAGAATTAAAAATATCCGTCCAAACAACCACCGCTGTAAAAGGTTCTTTGGAACAAAGCGGCGAATTTGTTGGGACACTCATGCCGAGCGAAGTTGTTAACATTATCTCGCCCGTTATGGGTATTGTAGAAAAAATTTTGGTCAAGGATGGTGACTATGTAAGTGACGGCCAACTACTATACATGATTGATGATGACAACATAGTGGCTCAATTAAACAGCGCACTCGTAGCCTTAGAAAGTTCGCAAACATCAAAAGAACAGGCGCTATTTAATGCCAACAATGCGTTAACAAATCAACAGTTATCTAAAGAATCTTTATTATTAACTATGGAGCAAACATTACATAATTCGGAAATGGCGATAAATAATTCCGAGATGGCGTTACGACAATTAGAATTAGCCTATATGCAAGCGTTAGAACAAAGTGACATGCAAATCAACAACGCTCGATTACAATATGATTCGGCCATAGCCGGATATGAACTACAATTTGGAACAGCCGATGACATCAACGTAAAAAGTACAGACAAACAAATAGAGGATTTAGAAAAATCCATAGACGACATGAGAGAACAAATGAAAGACGCTGAAGATGGGCTAGAAGACCTGGAGAAAGCCCAAGAAGATGTAGAAGAAATAATAGAAAGTTTACAAGATCAGATCGATGATCAATATAGATTGCTGGGTAATGAGGATTTAACACCTAACGAATATGCCCAGATAGAATCCACTATTCAGTTGCTAGAAACCGCAATATTGACACAAGAACAAACTTTAGCAACGTTGGAAGCAAATTATGAAACTACCGAAAAATCCATAGAAGACGGTGAAGAATCGATTAAGGACATGGAGGAAAATTTAGAATTTCAAATAGAAATCGTAGGATTACAAAATACAGATTTAAAAGAAGAGCAAATAAAGGCTCAATCCTTATCTATAACACAAGCAGAAAATGCTTTACAACAAGCAGAGGACGGCCGACAAAAAACGATAGAATCATATGAGATCCAGATTCAGCAAGCCCAAGATGCTCTTCAATCCGCTAGGGATTCGGCCGAATTTACTCGCCGATCATTAGAAAAGCAGATAAATCAGACAGATACAGGAATAAAAACTTCGAAAGATACGGTAAGCATTACAGCGGATATGTCAGACTTACAAATTAAAAATGCACAAACATCCATAAATAACATGAAAATTCAAATAGACCAGTACACGGTAGAAAGCCCGATAGCCGGAATTATAGAAAACATAAGCATAATAGAAGATTCGATAACAACCTCGAGTAGTGTTGCAGCAACAGTTTCGGACTACAAAACAATGGATGTAATTTTTTATGTCGGTACAGATTTGAAAAATACCATAAAAATAGGCCAAGAAGTTACTTTCGAATTAAAAAGTCAAATGTATCAAGCTAAAGTAAATGAAATTTCCGAAAATGCAGATCCCCAGAATAAGTTGTTTAAAATAACCGCTAGCCTAAATCCTGAAACAAGATTAGAAAATGGCGCATCCGTTAGACTTACTACGGGAACTTTTTCCGAAAGCCACACCATAATAATTCCTTACGATGCTATAGTGTTTTCAAACGGATTGGCCTACGTTTATAAAGTAGAAAATAATCGAGCCGTAAAGGTTTTGGTAGAAATGGGTCTGTTTACAGCAAATATGGTTTCGATTATAAGCGGAATCAATGAAGGCGATCAGATAATTACAACATGGTCGGAAGGTTTAAGAGATGGCGTATTACTGAATATAGAAAATTAAACTTAACAATCAACTTTAAGGTGCTACTTAACTTTGGCTCTCATTTTAGGAGAGCTGTCAGCGAAGCTGACTGAGAGGTTAGCTTTAAGGTGCTACTTAATAATCTACTTTTAAGTCTATTTAATAAATCCGCTTTAAATAAGCGGTATAAATCCGTTGACCTCACAATCAATTAATCCTAAAGGAGGAATATATGAATATATTAACGGAATTAGCTGTTAAACGGCCCGTTGGTGTGCTTACCGTATTGATAACATTATTTTTATTTGCATTTAATACGCTCACTTCTTTTAAAATGGCTAGCATGCCACAAATGGAAATGCCCATGTTTATTTTACAGACTATGTACATAGGGGCCAATCCGGATACGATCGAAGATTTACTGAGTGATCCATTATCAGAAGTGGGCCAGCTAGTGGAAGGATTTGACTATGAAACCACAATATCGCAAGAAAATGTATCTACAGTAATTTTTTATTTTGACTATGGTACCGACATGGACCAGGCTTACACCGATCTTCAGCAAGAAATTGATCGGATCGTCCTACCAGAGGATGCCATGGATCCGATATTAACTCAAATGAGTTTAGACTCGACCAGTATAGTTCAATTATCTGTGTCGAGCACGATCGGAGACGATATAACTAGCTTTATCGATGATACTTTAGTCCCTGAATTAGAAACCTTGACTGGTGTCGCCGAAGTTGATGTTTACGGGGTTAATCCGGGATATGTTAGTATCGAGTTGGACGAAATCGCTATGAGCCAGTATGGTATATCTATGAATCAGGTTAGTAGCGCAATATCAGGTGCTAAATTCACAATACCGGCCGGCGAAGTTGAGCAGGGCACTCAGTTAATCAAAGTTTCGGCTATAGGTGAACTGACTAGCTTACCGGACATAGCCAATACACCTATAGTAACAGCTATGGGCAACACAATAATTGTTGATGATATCGCCGAAGTAAAATATCTTCAGGAGAAAATAGAAACGGCCAGCCGATATAATGGAGCAGACAATTTATCGATTACGGTAACCGGAACTCAGGATGCTGATGTCCCGGCCGTGGCGGATACTATTTTGGCGTTATGCAACGAAATTACAGAAGAAAATTCTACAATAAAAATAGATATAATGAGCAATGAAGGTAAAGCCATTGTAGATATCATCGCTTCGGTAGTTGAAACTTTATTAATCGGCATCGGATGCTGTATGCTAGTTTTATTTATATTTTTTGGAGATATAAAAGCTAGTTTAATTGTCGGTAGCTCAATTCCCCTATCTTTAATGATGGCCTTAATTGCCATGGGCGTTAGTAACTTCGAACTAAATTCAATAACCGGTGTCGCTCTAATTATTGCGATAGGAATGATAGTGGATAGTTCGATAGTTGTTTTAGAAAGCATGTTTTTGGCCAAAGAAGGTAAGATAAGCTATGCTGACGCAGCTATCGAAGGTACAAATATTGTTAGCTCATCGTTAGTGGCCTCGACAATTACAACTATAGTAGTTTATTTGCCGTTAGCAATGATGGCAGGGCTAAGTGGTCAATTGTTTTCGCAATTAGGATATACTATCGTTTTTAACATGATCGCTTCTATAATCTCAGCCGTAACTTTGGTCCCATTAGCATTTGTATTGTTTAAGCCAAAAGAACGAAAGAAGTTGCCAATAAATATAATAATAAATTTTTTAACAACAATTTACGCATGGTTTGTGAGACATTTTGTAAAGTGGCGATTACTTGCCCTTATCAACACGGGGTTAATCCTATGGGCCACAGTTAGCGTAGCTTCTTTGGTAAGAATGGAAATGATGCCCACTATGGATTCTGGATATTTTACGATAACAGCAGAATTTAGACCGGGAACCAAAATGGAAATTATAGCAGAAGATTCAAAAATTATAGAAAATATGTTAGAAGCCGATACTAGAGTCCGAGATTATTATATGCGAGCTAGTGGTAACACGGCTACAATAGACGCTTATTTAAAACCGGGCAATGTGACCGACGATGTTGTAAACGAGTATAAAATTTCGTTGAACAAACTTTCAAAAATGAGCATAGCTGTGTCCGCCGGATCATTGACAGGAGCAATGCCGGGTACAGCAATTCCTGGCGAAAGATCTTTTACTATCGAAAGTGTTAGATATGAAGATGTAGAAAGCTCCGCTCAGTATTTAACTGAAAAATTATATAGTCATCCAGAGATAATAAGAGTGAATTCGTCAGTAGCAGAGGGCAAGACACAATTAAAAATGCTAATCGATCCGACTTTATCAGCTAGTTATGGTCTGGGAATATCGGATGTAGCCATGCAAGTTAGCATGCTCAATTCCGGTCTAGATGTTGGAGAAATGGAGTTATCTTCTAATGAAGTAACGATGATGGTGGAATATCCGTATGAAAGTTATAACGAAATAAATGAAATTTTGAATGCAAAAATAGCTACGCAAAGAGGCCAAGTGCCCATAAATGATTTAGTAGATATCGAATTTACGAACGAGGCATTAAGAATAGATAGATCAAAAGGAAAGTATAACATAACCTTAACAGCGATCTTCGATCAAGCGGACACGGAAAAAGTGAATATTGTTATAGACGGAATCCTGGCCGAAGATTTAGGTACTGGAGTCTCAACCACGGACGCATCGACTGAAGATATGATGGCCGAATTGCAGTCATTAGGAGAAGCAATATTAATCGGAACCTTTTTAGTATTTGCAGTCATGGCGATTCAGTTCGAATCATTTCGGTTTTCTGTCATGGTAATGATGAGTTTAGTTTTTGGTGGAATAGGAGCGTTTAGCATATTATTTGTCCTAGATGAAGCTGTTAGTATGACAAGTTTAATGGGCTTCTTAATGTTAGTCGGACTAGCCGTAAACAACGGGATATTATATGTAGACACGGTTAGTCAACTAAAAAAAGAGATGCAATTGATTGATGCCTTGGTAGAAGCGGGCAAGACAAGAATACGACCAATATTCATGACCACGTTAACAACGATCTTATCGATGCTACCTATAGTATTTGACGACGGGCAAGCATCGCAAATGTTAAAAGCAATGGCTTTAGTAATTATCGGAGGTCTCGTTAGCTCTACTGTCCTAATCTTAATCTTAATGCCTACGTTTTATTTGATTTTAGATAAGAAGAAAAAAAGAATGCCGAAGAAAATTCAACGGAAAACTATAAAGATAAGAAATGAATTGCTAAATGAAAGAACACAACTAGAAAAAGAAGAGTTTAAATTAAACTATGAATTAGAACTGCTAAATGCTATGCTACAAAATTCAGATTCGCAAGCCGGGTCGCAGGATACCGATTTAGAGTTGGCTGAAATTAATACTAGGATGGCCGAGTTAAAACAACGAGAATTAATTCTTAATGATCTATCGAAAAAACTTTCTCAAAAAGAGGCTATCCAAGATGCTTTTGAAAGTAAATATATCCTTCCGCCTAGGCTCTCCGCTTAGGCTCTCCACATAGGTTTTCCTTCTAGGAGAGTTGTCACGAAGTGACTGAGAGGTTTGTATTATATATGTAGCATAAATGAAACAATAAATATATTGCATTTGACAATGATTGGCCCTCTCGAATTTAGATTTTAACGAGAGGTTTTTTTTATCTATATTGCATTTGGTTAAAAATGAGAATTAATTCTTAATGATTTATCGAAAAAACTTTCTCAAAAAGAGGCCATCCAAGATGCTTTTAAAAGTAAATGTATCCTTTCCGCCTAGACTTGCCTTCTAATTCCCCCGTCTTCGCAAAATTGCATGAAAACAGATATAAAAGTGCAGGAAAGCGGTGCCTCCCTCCGGGAGGGAGGTGTCACGAAGTGACGAAGGGAGAAAGCGTGCATACAAGCTTTTGTTGCTTTAAAGTAGATTGTAAATTTTGTAAGTTAATATTTTCTTTCTGTTATCCAAAATTTAGTACAAAGTGCTGGCTCCCGTCCGTAGATTCCAGTGAAGTTAGAACAATATCTAAGTTGTCTTTTGTTCGCAGGATTGATTTCCAACTGTACATGAAGTCTTGCAAGCGGATTGACAAGAAGTTTGACATTCGCCACAACCACCCTTGTGAGCGCTCTTCTTAAGATTTTTGGTATTAAGTGTTTTTATGTGCTTCACAAAAATTACCTCCTCTTAAAATATTCTTGAATCATTATATCATAGTTTAAAAATTAATGGAATACAATTTTATAAATTAATTTTATTCTATTTTAATTCTACTATTTATTCTAAAGGAGACTCGTTTATGTTGTTTTATAATGCTAATAACTTACATATCAATACACTAAAAGTTACTAACTCTAACGATAAGCGTGAACGTTTCGATATACATAAGCTAGAATTAAGAAAAACAAATTTGGCTCAAGAACCCGTTCAACCAGATAAAAACCCCATGAATCTAGACCAAGTTAGCGAGGCGAGAAGCTTTTTGATGTCCAAAAATGCTAGCGGATTCTTTGAATCTAAAGGCGATGAAAATACCAATATCAATGAAGTCTTAACTAAATACGGTAAAACATCTAAAGAACAGTTAAAGGAAATTTATAAATCCCAAAAATAAATTGCTAAATTGATGTTTGTCAATCATCGAATTGTGGCACAATAATATGAAATCTTGTTTTTTATTTTCGTTTAGCATTTTACCATTTTACTGTTTTGATATCTTGCTATTTTACTAAGGAGGAGATTTGTTATGTATACTATAGATTTACACACTCATTCAACTATGTCAGACGGAACTTTTACACCAAGAGAGTTAGCATTTTATGCTAAAGCTAAAGGCTTATCTGCTATCGCTATTACAGACCACGATACAACGGCCGGCGTTAAGGAATGCGTAGAAGCAGGTAAATTGGTCGACTTAAAAGTTATCCCAGGAATAGAAATAAGCTGTGAATATAGTGATGTGGAAATTCATATTTTAGGATATTTTATAGATATAGAAAATCAAACATTGAAAGATTTAATTACAAAAATGGGAGATGAACGAAGAAAGCGCAATGAAACAATGCTAAAAAAGCTCGCTGAACTAGGCTATCCACTACGGATGAAAGAGCTTAATCCGAATAACGATGAGAATATGTCATTAACGAGAGGGACAATAGCAGGTGCCTTAATTGAAAAGGGATATTTTAAGGATAGAAAAACGATATTCGATGAAGTATTAGGAACAGGGAAACCAGGATATATAACTAGAAATTTTGTCAATTATAAAGAAGCTATCCAGGCGATTAAGGACGCAGGAGGCCTAGCAGTTATAGCACACCCGTATTTTTACAAGTTAGAAGTAAGTACAGATACTTTTATTCAGGATTTAAAGGCAGCCGGAATATCGGGTATAGAAACGATATATCCGGAACATACCAAAGATGTGGAGAGAGAATACTTTGATTTGTGCGATAAATATGGATTATTTTTAACTGGTGGGACGGACTTTCATGGGGATAATAAGCCAGGTTTAGAAATAGGCAAAGGTTTTGGAAAAACTTTAGTGCCGAAATTATATTTAGATGCCATGGAAAATTTATTACATTTTAGCAGAGACGAAAGATAAAGTAGGCATGAATGAATATTTTTAGTCTAGAGTTTAACATATTAACATAAAATGTAGTATTATTTTTAACAATATGTAAAAAATATAAATTTAATAAAATTTAACTGATGCTTGTTAATTTTTTCCAATTATGATCCGATATACAAATTAGTGGATCGTTGAA
>LNZM01000076.1 GCA_002007295.1 Candidatus Epulonipiscioides saccharophilum
GGATTAAGAGAAATATGTTTTGCTTTAAAAACTATTAAGGAAGTTTATAGTAGTGTCGAAATAATATATGCTGTCCACAAAAATCCAAATGTTTTGAAAGTTGTGAACGAAATCCTAGGCAACGTTTCGGGAATACATTTAGTAGAGCCCCTCAACTTGAAAGACATGCACAATCTTTTGGCTTTGTCTTATTTAGTATTAACAGATTCGGGAGGATTGCAAGAGGAAGTTCCGGCCCTAGGTAAACCTGTGTTAGTTCTAAGGAATGTTACAGAACGGCAAGAGGGATTATCTTCTGGAACAATTCGCTTGGTTGGAACCGAGAGACAAAGCATAATTGCAAATACCGTTGAATTATTAGAAAACGAAACTAATTATGAAAAAATGGCTAATTCTACCAATCCTTATGGAGATGGACATGCATCTAAAAGGATTGTGGATGCAATAAAATTTTTCTTTGGTATAAAAAATCAACGTATAAAAGAATATTTATAGCGCATAATTAGTATTAGTTGAATGGAGGAGCTAATGGAAAATAAAAAAGGTATACTAACAGCATTAGCGCTGGTTACACAACTCGGATTTATGATGCTTGTACCTATATTCTTATGTTTTTTTGTTGGAATTTTCTTAGATAAAATTACTAATTTGAGCCCTCTATTTTTAATAATCTCAATCTTTCTTGGTATAGGAGCGGCTTTTAGAAATATGTTTGTTATTATTTTGCAGGAGGCCAAGAAAGGAGCAAAACATCATGAAAAATAAACATGGCATCAGTCATAAAACCAACTTTTTTAAAGATCGGTTTATTTATACTCTTATTCTGTACAGTGTAATAGTTAGTATTATAGCCGTATTCTTTGGGGCTGATTTACATTTTGTTTTGGGCATAATTTGTGGTACACTGCTAGGTATTTTCAAAATTTATTCAATAAAAAATTCCTTAAATAGAGCCGTTGGTTTAAGCGAGGATAAAGCAACTACATATTCTCAAAGGCAATATTTAGTTCGATATATATTGACCGGTGTTATTTTACTGGTCGCAGCATTGAATGGAGTACAAACTCTTTTAGGTGTTTTTATAGCTTTATTGGGCATGAAGTTTTCCGCGTATATGGAATTAATAAAACGTAAGTGATTTATTCTATTCCTATGAAGATTTTATAAAATCCGAAAATCGTTGCCCTGATTAAAATCTATTTAAGCAAATTAACTTTGGCTTCAAAACTACAATTAAGACGTAAGGTACATCTATTTCCTTTTCGGCTTAATTTAGTTTTTTTGCATATATATATCATTCTGTTTTATTACTAATTTTTTTATTACTAATTTTCAATAGAAAGGAGATAGAGGATGGACGAACAATTAGATTTTGGTATCCATATGCTCATCCCTTTATTCACAACTGAAAATGGAGACGTATTCGGCTTCACAACAACTCACGTGAATACTTGGATTATTATGGCTATACTAACGATCTTTGGCTTTTATGTTAAAAAGAAAGTCGAAGCATTTACAATAGTTCCTGAAACTAAATTCCAAGTTGCTATCGAGACTATTGTTAGTATGTTCGAATCTTTCACTATTAGCACAATGGGTGAAAAGAATAAAGGCTTCGCACATTTTTATGGTCCGATGTTCTTATTTATTCTGTTTGCTAATCTATCGGGTTTAATTTTACTCAGGCCACCGACAGCAGATATTGCGACGACGTTTGCATTGTCGCTAACAACGTTTTTCATGGTTCAACTATACGGAATTAAGTCTAAAGGCCTCGGTTATTACAAAGAATTATTTCAACCGATACCATTGTTGTTTCCGTTAAATGTAGTTGGAGAATTAGCCAATCCGATTTCTTTAAGTTTCCGTTTATTCGGAAATATTTTAGGAGGAACAATAATCATGGGCTTATACTATGCTATGATTCCATGGATTGGACTATTAGGAATACCGTCGATACTTCACATGTATTTTGACGTATTTGCGGGAACTTTACAAACATTGATTTTTGTTATGCTAAGCATGACTTTTGTATCTAGTGCTATGGAATAATCTAAGGAGGAAAAGAGATGAACATATTAGAAATAATGTTCGGATGGATGGCAACAGTAGATCCAAAAGCTTTAGTCCTCGGAGCGAGTGCTATAGGTGCGGGTCTTGCAATGATAGCAGGAATAGGGCCAGGAATCGGCCAAGGATTTGCTGCGGGCAAAGCAGCAGAGGCCATGGGAAAAAATCCTGAGCACGGAGGAAAGCCGGCGACCTTAGTTATGCTTTTGGGTGCTGCGGTGGCCGAGACATCGGGAATATTTTCTTTGGTTATAGCAATTATTATGTTATTTGCAAATCCACTAGTTGGAAGAGACGGTGCGGCGATAATATTAGCTGCTTCAGCAATAGGGGCCGGGTTTGCAATGATAGCAGGAATCGGGCCAGGAATTGGCCAAGGTTATGCTGCCGGAAAAGCAGCGGAAGCAGTAGGAAAGCGTCCTAAATTACAAAGTGCTATCGTAAGGACTATGTTATTAGGTCAAGCGGTTGCTCAAACAACAGGTATTTATGCCTTAATAATTGCCTTGTTATTATTGTTTGTAGAATTATTTTAAAAATTTGTTTTAAGATTTTATCTGAATTGTATTTATTTTAATTAAAAGAAATAGGAGGAATTTAAAATGGAAATCGATGGAAAAGCTTTAGTGTTAGCTTGCTCAGCAATAGGTGCAGGACTTGCAATGATCGCAGGTATCGGACCTGGTATCGGCCAAGGTTATGCTGCGGGAAAAGGAGCGGAGGCCGTAGGTCGTCAGCCAGAGGCACAATCTGATGTCGTAAGAACGATGTTACTTGGTGCGGCGGTAGCCGAAACAACTGGTATTTACGGACTTATCGTAGCAATTATTTTGTTATTTGCAAATCCACTTGTATCTCAAGTTTAAAAAAAATTGCTATTTTTTATAAGAAAGGAGGCGTTGAACTTTGAGCAAAATTATAGAGTTCTCATTACCAACGGCGTGGGAATGGGTTTGGCAAGTTCTTGCTCTTTTACTAATAATTTGGATCTTGAAAAAACTTATGTTTCAACCAGTTACAGATTTCTTAGAAAAGAGAAAAGATCTTATTGCTAACGACATAAAAACAGCAGCCGATGTTAAAGCTCAAGCAACTAGTTTAAAAGAAGAGTATGATGGTAAGATTAAGAATATCAATGATGAGTCAGATAGAATTTTAACCAAGGCTAGACAAAAAGCATTAGATCGAGAGGTTCAAATAATAGAAGAGGCCAAAAATGAGGCCAACGCTATTAAGGCTAAAGCTAAGCATGATACAGAATTAGAATTAGAGAAAGTCCGGGCGGACATGAAGGATGAAATGATAAATGTAGCTACATTGATGGCCTCGAAATTCGTTAAATCCGAATTAACGCATGAAAAGCAAGAAGAGATTATCACAGAAATTATTGATGAGATGGGGGATGTCTCATGGCTTTAGTTACTACCAGATATGCAACGGCTCTATTTGACCTTGCAACTGAAAAAGGCCAAATATCCGATTATCAACAAGAAGCAGAAGGTGTGTTAGAAATTTTAAATAATGAGCCAGACTTTTTAAAAATTTTAACTCATCCAAGTATATTGTTAGAAGAGAAGTTAAAGCTTGTAAGAGATATTTTTGAGAATAACGCATCAGATGATTTTGTAGGATTATTTTATCTTTGTGTAAAAAAGGGTCGACAAAATCTAATCATGGATATATTAGAAACTTTTGTAGAGATGGCAAAAGTAGAAGCCGGATTTGTGAAAGCTATCGTAACCAGTTCGGTAAAATTAGAGCAGGCTCAACTAGAGCAAATAAAAGCTAACCTAGAAACAAAAACTGGTAAAAAAGTGGAAATCACAGACGATGTGGATGAAACATTATTAGGTGGTATGATAATTCGAGTTGGCGACAAAGTAGTCGATGGTAGTATCCGAGGACAACTGGACACATTAAAGTCTAGTTTATTGGATATAAGACTTGCTTAAAAAGGCGAAATAATTAAATAAAAAGTAAAATTTATATAGAAAGGAGCAACAAAAAAGAATGAACCTTAAACCAGAAGAAATCAGCAGTGTTATTAAAGCACAAATTAATAACTATAAATCTCAACTGGAAGTTAAGGAAGTTGGAACTGTAATGCAAGTTGGAGACGGTATTGCACGTGTGCATGGTCTACAAAATGCAAAAGCGGGAGAACTTTTAGAATTTCCAGGCGGGATAAAAGGTATGGTTTTGAATTTAGAGGAAGACAACATAGGTGTTGTTTTACTTGGTTCGGACAAAAACATTAAAGAGGGCGACGTAGTACAATCTACAGGAAACGTAGCTAGTGTTCCGGTAGGGGATGCTATGTTAGGCCGAGTGGTAAATGCTCTTGGGGAGCCGATAGATGGAAAAGGACCGATAAAAACTACAACAACTAGACCAGTAGAAAGAGTTGCGTCTGGCGTAATGTCAAGAAAATCTGTAGGTACGCCGTTGCAAACTGGAGAGAAAGCTATAGATTCCATGGTACCAATTGGTCGCGGACAAAGAGAGCTTATTATCGGAGACCGTCAAACAGGAAAAACAGCGATTGCTATCGATACGATAATTAATCAAAAAGGCCAAGGCGTAAACTGTATTTATGTAGCTATCGGTCAAAAAGCATCTACAGTTGCGAATATCGTTTCGATTTTGGAAAAGCATGGTGCAATGGCCTATACAACAGTAGTAGCTTCGACTGCAAGTGAATTGGCTCCATTGCAATATATCGCACCGTATGCCGGTGTAACTATTGCAGAAGAATGGATGGAGGCCGGAAAAGATAATTTAATTATTTATGATGACCTTTCTAAGCATGCGGTTGCTTACAGAACAATGGCGTTATTGCTTCGTAGACCACCAGGACGTGAAGCATATCCAGGAGACGTTTTCTATCTACACTCTAGATTATTAGAGCGTGCAGCAAAATTAAATGACGAGTTAGGTGGCGGATCAATAACCGCATTACCAATAATCGAAACGCAAGCAGGAGACATTTCTGCTTATATACCAACAAATGTTATATCAATAACAGACGGGCAAATATTCTTAGAGAGTGAATTATTTAATGCGGGCGTTCGTCCTGCGGTAAATCCAGGATTATCCGTATCCAGGGTTGGTGGAGCAGCGCAAATTAAGGCTATGAAGCAAATCGCTGGTCCAATACGTGTTGAGTTGGCCCAATATCGTTCTCTTGCGGCTTTTGCTCAGTTCGGATCTGATTTGGATACTGCAACTCAAAATGCTTTAACTCAAGGTGAGCGTATAATGGAAGTTTTAAAACAAGGCCAATATATTCCAATGCCTGTAGCTAAGCAAGTTGTAATCCTTTATGCTGCAACAAGAAAATATTTGATGGATATCCCTTTAACCTCTGTTAAGAAGTTCGAACAAGAGCTGTTTGAATTTATAGATACTAAATATGCTGATATCTATAATTTAATTGTTGGCAAAAACGGTTTAACACCTGAATTAGACGGAAAATTAAAAAGTATAATCGAAGAATTTAAAGCGAATTTTAAACCAGAAGAGTAATGAAAGGTGTGATAATATATGGCGTCTTTACAAGATATTAAAGGACGAATTAAAAGTATTAATAGCACCAAGCAGATTACTAACGCAATGAATCTTGTAGCAACTGCTAAATTAACTAAAAGTAAAGAAGCGGCGATTAAATCTCGCCCTTTCTTTCTTAAAATGCAAGAAACTATTCGTTCGATAGCAAATAATGCAGGAAAAGTTAATTTACCACTTTTGAAAGGAAATGATTCTCCTAACAAAGCCTATATTGTTTTAGCTTCGGATAGAGGATTAGCTGGCGGATATAACTCGAATATTTGCAAGCTAGTAATGAAACATATAGAAAAGCAAGATGAAACAACTATTGTAGCAGTAGGTAAAAAGGCTAGAGATAATTTTAAAAATAAAGGATACAATATCGGCAAAGCAGTAGTTGGTATGTCCGAAAAGCCTACTTACAAACATGCTAAAGAAATTGCGGAATATGTAACAGACATCTTTAAGAAGGGCGAAGTTGGAGAAGTCTATTTAGCTTATACAGCATTTAAATCTACCATTCAACAAGAGCCGACTATGATTCGTCTTTTACCGTTAAAATTAGATGAAGTGACGGAAGTAGAACAAACAGTTAATCCAGAGCTTCCGGATTTATTAGTATATGAACCTTCTGCAGAAGACGTACTGTCTTATGTAATACCAAGATATTTGGCCGATATAACCTTTGGTGCTTTGATAGAAGCTAGTGCCAGCGAACAAGGTGCTAGAATGACGGCCATGGATTCAGCTACAGATAATGCAGAAGAAATGATCCAGAAATTAAACATTGTTTATAATAGAGCAAGGCAGGCTGCTATAACGCAAGAGCTTACCGAAATTGTTAGTGGAGCAGAAGCGTTAGGCTAAACTGAGCGAAAATTAAAATAAAGGAGAAAAATTTAGATGGCAAACAATATAGGACATATAATAACAATCATTGGGCCAGTAATAGATATTAAATTTACTCCAGAGAATTTGCCAGCATTGTATAATGCAATCCATGTAATAACCGGAAAAGACGCAGACGGTAATGATGAAATGATTACTGTAGAAGTGGCGCAGCACTTAGGTGACGACGTAGTTCGTTGTATATCTATGGCCGCTACAGAAGGATTAATCCGAGGCATGGAGTGTATTAACACCGGAGCACCGATAACTGTACCGGTTGGTGATAAAACTCTTGGACGTATTTTTAATGTAACCGGAGATCCGGTGGATAATAGACCAGCACCGGATGCTGAATATTGGCCAATTCATAGATCCGCACCAACATTTGAGGAACAATCTACAACTGCGGAAATTTTAGAAACCGGAATTAAAGTAGTAGATCTTCTTTGCCCTTACCTAAAAGGTGGTAAAATAGGTTTATTCGGTGGAGCTGGAGTTGGAAAAACAGTATTAATTCAAGAATTAATCCGTAATATAGCTACAGAGCATGGTGGATTTTCAGTTTTTGCTGGTGTTGGAGAAAGAACAAGAGAAGGTAATGACTTGTTCCATGAAATGACTGACTCTGGAGTTATAAATAAAACGACTATGGTTTTCGGTCAGATGAATGAGCCACCTGGAGCACGTATGAGAGTTGCGTTAACTGGACTAACTATGGCCGAATATTTTAGAGATGAGTCAGGGCAAGACGTTTTATTATTCATTGATAATATATTCAGATTTATTCAAGCCGGATCTGAAGTATCCGCTTTGTTAGGCCGTATACCATCAGCTGTTGGATATCAGCCGACATTAGCGACAGAAGTAGGTACATTGCAAGAGCGTATAACATCCACAAACAAAGGTTCTATAACTTCTGTTCAGGCTGTATATGTACCGGCCGATGACTTAACAGACCCAGCCCCAGCGACTACTTTCGCTCACTTGGATGCCAAGACAGTTTTATCTAGATCTATTGTTGAGCAAGGTATTTATCCAGCCGTGGACCCATTAGATTCTACTTCTAGAATATTGGATCCTCAAATAGTTGGTCAAGAACACTACGATGTATCCAGACAAGTTCAAGCAACACTTCAGCGTTACAAAGAACTGCAAGATATAATCGCTATCTTAGGTATGGATGAACTTTCTGAATCTGATAAAGTTATAGTTAATAGAGCGAGAAAAGTTCAAAAATTCTTATCCCAACCTTTCCACGTAGCTGAAACATTTACAGGAATGCAAGGTAAGTTCGTTTCTGTAAAAGATACAGTAAGAGGATTTAAGGAAATTTTAGACGGAATGTATGACCATTTACCAGAAAACGCATTCTTAATGGTCGGAACTATAGAAGATGCTGTTGCTAAAGCTAAGACACTTTAAGGCGGTGACCTATGGCAAATCAAATCAAATTGGAAATAATAACTCCAACTAGAAAAGTATTTGAAGACATGGTGGACATGATTGTTCTAAAAACGACAGAAGGCGAAATGGGTATTATGTATGACCATGAGCCGGTAGTAGCACTTCTTAGTTATGGAATAATTCGGTATAAAAAAGGTGCGGAAAAAAAGGAAGCTACAACCATGAGTGGTTTTGCAGAAATCACAAAGGATAAAGTAACGATCCTAACTGATGCATCGGAGTTAGAAGGCGAAGTAGATAAGACTCGTGCAGAAGCGGCTAAAAATAGAGCGCAAGAGCATAAAAATAATACAGAGTCCGATCAACGTAGAGCAGAAATTGCTTTACAAAAAGCTTTGCTTAGAATGAAAATGAAATAATAAAGTTAAGGATGTAGGTTAATATTGACTACATCCTTTTTTGTTGCACTTAACTTTTCTGGAGCTGTGGCTTCGTAGACTCCAGTGAAGTCGGAACAATATCTAAATTGTTGGCCAAGGCTCCCCTTCCAGTGAAGCTGACTGAGGGGTTCTTATGGTGCTGTGGTCCAATGCCATTCAAATTGTTAAAGTAATACTTTAATATGGTTGATAATATATTGTAGAATGTACTAAATAATAAAAGGAGAGATATAACATGTTAACATTTGATGGAATAGTAGAAGGTGTTCAAAAAAGGGCGATAGATAAAATAGCAACTATAAAAGCTAGTGATGAGGCAAAAGAATCAGGATATTTTCCAGTCATACCTCATAAATTTTCTTTAAAAGATTGTAGGAGATTGGCTAAAGATAATTATATTTATAGGCGTATGTTTGCTTCTCTCTTTAAAACTGTAAAGGTTATAAAACAACATAAGCCAGAAAATGCTTATAGAAGCAAAATAAAAGCTAATGAATTTGCAAGACTTGATAATTATATTATAAACATATTGGGGATGGATAATTGGGGTATTGCTACACTCAATGAAAAAGAAATCTTCAAAGGGCATGGTATTCCTTATAAAAATGTAATTGTTATAACACAAAAGATGGATAAAGAAAGTTTTTTAACTGAGAGCTTTCCAGATATGGATAGTTTTGCAGAAATTTTTGAAGTATATGGTAATACAGGAATTGGAGCTACGGGAATTGCTACATTACTTAGAAAAATGCATTTTGGAGCTGTTCCTAATCATAGTGTGGGTGGAAATATTGATTATGTAAAAGCAGCCTACAAAGCAAATCTAGGATTTATTGGACGA
>LNZM01000077.1 GCA_002007295.1 Candidatus Epulonipiscioides saccharophilum
AATGTCAAATTTTACTAAATGTATTCATTTTCAGGGAATGCTGTAAGTATAAGTCAACGGAAGGGGTAGTACAAGGGAAGGGGTAGTACAAGGGAAAATGCAGTATAGTAAGTTGACGGCTCAAATTTAATTTTAGATAATATTTCTAAACAAAAATGTAAAATCATCTAAGTCTATTTTACAAATCAACTATATTTATTTGCATATCCTGTAATCAATTCATTAATTATTCTAAAATATATTTTATTTGCATAATATGTGATAAGTTTATTAATTATTTTAGGAGGTACATTTTTATATGAAAAAATCGTTTAGAAATATTTTTATTGCTTTATCCATCTTTTCATCCTCTACAGTGTTATTAGCTCAAGATAATTTTTTCAAGGATTTAATAACTGAAAAAGTTATTTCTACAGATACTGTGATGTGGACACAAATTGGGCCGGGCAGCCAAGGTGGAGCAGACTCGTCTATATTTCACCCTACGGATCCAAATTGGGTGTATATTTCACAAAACATGCAAAATACATATGTGTCAACCGATAATATGTCCTCTCATGATACCTGGTCTCCTATAACGGACGACGATATAAACGGCCGACCTTACAATATTGGCCAAGTTTATCAGATGGATTTTTCTAGACAAGATGAAAATTTAGGTTTTGCGGTCAGTGCTTTCGGTCTTTGGAAATCTACTGATAAAGGATTATCTTGGACAAGAACTAGTTTGGATATATTTCAAGAACCGTCCAGGACAGCATTATCCGCAATAGAATTTGATCCAAATGACGATAATATTATTTACGTTGGTGTTGGCGAGTTTTGGGATAATATAGATCCGAGAACACTAAAGAAGCAGCAAAAAAATACCAGTAAATTAAAAGTGACCGGAACCATATTCAAATCCATAGATCAAGGCCAAACATGGAAAGCATATACGACAGGTTTACCAAGGGAAAGTGAGATTGGGCAAATATTTGTGGATCCAAGAAATAGTAATGTGGTGTACGTAGCCACTAGTCATGGTGTATACGTAAGCGAAGATGGAGGCCACAGTTACGAATCTAGAAATGAAGGATTTGAAACTGGAATATTGCGAGACATGGATATGCATTACGACAAAGAAACGGATCAACTTACCCTTTATGCTACGGAGCTAACAATATGGAGCCAAGTCGCAGCCGAAGAAGCCGGAAAAATGGATATAGAATCGAAAGGTGGTGCGTACATAAGTAAGGATGGCGGATTCAGTTGGCAATCTATAACAAGCGATTCATTATACGTAGATTTTTCACAGTTTGGAGATCAGAGCACATTAACAGGTGCGTATGGATTTTTCAAAAACATGGAGAAATGGTTCAATGAATCTACAACGAAATTACAGGCCAAAATAAATTTACCAGAAAAGATATTACCAAATTTCCGAGAAATAGAGGTGGACCCTACAAATCCAGATAGAATATATTTATTATCATGTAGCAGAAAAGAATATTCTGTTGGACCAGAAGGGGTTTGGATGACTGAAGATGGTGGCCAAAACTGGTTCATCTCAACTAGAGTAGGTCAGTACGGAAAAACTGGGCCAGGAACTTATGGTCCCGAAGAAGACGTGGAATATTTGCAATCTTTGTATGCTCCGCCGGATGTAAACCTTACCGAAGCGAACGTATCGGTTGGCGGTGAATCGGCCTGGTCGCATATGTATGCATTATCTTATCCACAATTAGCGATACAGTTTTTGGATGTAAGTCCAGATGGAAAGACACTGATTACGCATGTATTTAAATCCAGGGTAGCCTCTTTTGATTATGGTCGAACCTGGACACAAGTCGACGCTGTAGAAATCGGCGAGCCTGGTAGCGGATATTGGGTCGGTCGAGGTAATAGCAATATACCCGGAAAGTTTTTATTAGCAGATCCTATTACACAGGATATGCGATTTATAGTTGGAGAAACTGGAATTTGGGAAATAGTCAAAGATATAGATTACTCACATTTAAATACAACAAACATGCCTGTGGCCAAACTAGATCCTACAAATTCTGTACCGTGTCCAACCTCTGCTATAGCTTACGATCCGATAGATGGTAATAAACTTTATGCTTTAGTAGAAAGACTTGGGCATGCTGGTGAATTTGTTAAGTCAGAGGATGGGGGAAAAAGCTGGCAATCCGTAAGCAATTTTTTAGAACAAGTAGCGGGAGTCACCGCCGATGCTAGCACTTCTATAAAAGCTTACACATTGATTATTGATAAAAATAATACGAACAATATGTATTTTGCAATGCCTATTTCTATAATCAATGATACGGCCGAATCCGGTGAAAATCCTGTAGCAGAATATAAGCGAGGTGTCTTTAAATCAACGGATGCAGGAAAAACCTGGAGTTTAGCAAACAACGGTTTACCGTTTAGTCCAAATATCAATGCTGTAGCATTTAACCCGGATAACACGATAATTTATGCTGCAGCAATGAAGCAAGGTAAAAATACTGGTGGATTATTTATGTCAAAAGATGGAGCCGAGTCATGGAGTAAAATATTATTACCATACGGAATAACAGCGGTCAACGATGTAACGATTTCGTCTAGTGGAAGAATAGTAATATCCACCGGTGAAGGTAGTAGATTATCGGCTATCGATGGGGTTTGGATAAGCGATGATGAGGGCACGACCTGGGAACAAATATTTAAAATGCCAACTGTAATAGAAACTTTTTTGAATCCAAATAATCCAGAAAGAATGATTGTGAATGTAGACAAAAATAGCGCCATAGATAGTATAAACTGCGGATTATATTACACTTCAGATGAAGGTAAAACCTGGGAGAAAATTAATCAGGGGCTTGGAAATCCGGATAAAATCTTAGAGGTAATGTTCGATCCAATTGATCCGAATGTTGTGTGGTGCGCATCGCAGACTAGCGGATTCTATAAAGGTGTAATATCAGAATAAATGATTAACAATTCCACTCTATAGAGAAAAAGGAGGAATCACTCAGTCCTCCTTTGATTGAAATTTATGCATACAAAATAGGTTGCTTCCATTCAATTTTTTTTTGATATTCCCCCATTGAATACAAGAATTATTTATGTTACGCTTAAACTAAAAACTAGAAAGGTGACATAATATGGAACTTCTAAGCCCCACAATGGATTTTATATTCAAAAAAATATTTGGAGATGAACAAAATAAAGATTTATTAATCGATTTTTTAAATGCAGTATTAGAATATAAAACACCAATAGTAAATTTGATCGAAAAAGTAGCAATCAATTTATTAGACTTATTAGACGATGACGTGATTGCATTAAAACTAGGACTAGATATTGAACATGTACGGAATTTGAGAAAAGCCAATAATAAATAGGTCAAACAAAAAGAGATTGGAGACAAAATACTCAACTCTCCAATCTCTTGACACTTCCTTAACTTCTCATTCACTTAATACGAGATCCTATTGTGTGGAACTATACTAATTCTAAAATACCTTTAGCGGTCAATTTAAAATATTCTTGCAATTCTGCTCTGGATCCAGATTTACCGAACACATCATTTATGCCTAATCTCTTTAATGTAGCGTCGCCAGTTTCGGCCAAAATTTCTGCTACCGCAGAGCCGAGGCCACCAATTATGCTGTGATCTTCTGCTGTAATAATCTTTCTGGTTTTCTTTGCATACTTACATACTAACTCTTTATCTATCGGTTTCACAGTATGCATGTCTATTACGGCTGTACTGATACCTCTTTGACTCAATTGTTTTGCTGCTTGAAGGGCTTCGTATACTAATTCACCCATAGCTATTATAGTAAGATCGTTACCATCCTTTAGGACGTTACCTTTCCCTATTGTTATTTCGTCGTTTTCATTATATATATCTGGGGTTGCACCACGGCCGGCCCTAATATATAACGGTGATTTAAAGTCAATGGCTTGTTCGATAACTTTGGTCATGCTAGCACCATCTGCTGGGACTACGACAGTCATGTTTGGAATAGTTCTCATTAAGGAAATATCTTCTATCGCCTGATGAGAGGCTCCATCTTCACCGACCATGACCCCGCCATGAGTAGCGGCGATAACAACAGGCAAGTTTGGATATGCGATAGAATTTCTTATTTGTTCGTAAGCTCTACCTGCGGCGAAAATAGCAAACGTGCTCGCAAAAACTTTTTTACCGCATGTGGCCATCCCTGCTGCTGTTGTCATCATGTCAGCTTCAGCAATACCCATGTCAAAAAATCTGTGAGGATGTTCTTTTTTAAAGTGTACCGTGTGCGTTGCTTGTGCGAGATCCGCATCTAAAACAAAAAAATCTTTTTCATGGCCGAATTTAGCCAATGCTTTACCGTAAGCTTCTCTAGTAGCTGTTGCCATAATTTAATTACCTCCAAGCTCTTTCATTGCTTTTTCATATTCTTCTTTGTTTGGTGCTACGCCATGGAAATTAATATTACCTTCCATAAAAGAAACACCCTTACCTTTTACTGTTTTGCAAACAATAGCAGTTGGTTGGCCTTTGCATGCCTTAGCTTGTTCTATAGCATGTTTTATAGCTGCCGGATTATGTCCATCAATTTCTAGGGCGTTCCAGCCAAAAGCTCTAAACTTATCCGCTATATTTGCTACATTCATTACCTCGGCTGTTGGGCCATCTATTTGCAATCCATTTGAGTCTACAAATAAAGTTACATTATCTAATTTATAGTGGGCCGAAGTCATGGCAGCTTCCCATATTTGACCTTCTTGAATCTCGCCTTCACCACAAATTACGTAAACTCGATAATCTTTTTTGTCATATTTGGCGCACATGGCCATTCCGTTACCTGCTGATAAGCCTTGACCTAAAGATCCCGTGCTCATATCTACACCCGGTACTTTGTTTATACATGGATGTCCTTGTAAATAAGAATCTACTTTTCTTAGAGTTTTTATATCTTCTGCATTGAAATATCCTTTCAATGCTAAGCTAGCATAAAGGGCCGGTGCCGCATGCCCTTTAGATAATACGAACCTATCTCTATCCGGATCTTTTGGATTAGCCGGATCTATATTCATCTCTTCAAAAAATAATACGGCCATTATGTCTGCTATAGATAGCGATCCGCCGGGATGGCCACTCTTCGCATTGTAAACACCTTCTATAATTAACTTTCTTATTTCATTTGCGTTCAAAATCAATACCTCCTAATGTTCAGTTGGTTAATTAACATCCAAAATTACTAATGTTCACTTCGTTAATTAATGGCCAAAAACTTGATGATCTGCTTGGAACTTTTCTATTTCAGCTTTAGTAAGCGTGTTCAATTAATTAATGGCCAAAAACTACTAATGTTCACTTCGTTAATTAATGGTCAAAAACTTGATGATCTGCTTGGAACTTTTCTATTCCAGCGTCAGTAAGCGTGTTCAGGTTAGTTAATTAACAGTCAAAAACTGCTTGATGATCTGCTTGGAACTTTTCTATTCCAGCGTTAGTAAGCGTGTTCAGTTAGTTAATTAACATCCAAAAACTGCTTGATGATCTGCTTGGAACTTTTCTATTCCAGCGTCAGTAAGCGGGTGATTAATCATCTGCTCTATAACATTAAATGGCACAGTTGCTATGTCTGCACCTAAAAGTGCACAGTCTGTTACATGAACCGGATTTCGGATGCTAGCCGCTATTATCTTACTTTTTATATTATGAACTTCAAAGATATCTGCGATTTCTCGGATCAGATCTGTTCCTCTTCCGCTAATATCGTCGATTCTTCCTAAAAACGGTGATACATATGTTGCTCCGGCTCTAGCAGCCAAAAGTGCTTGGTTAGCGCTAAAGATTAAGGTAAGATTAGTTTTTACTCCTTCGGCCGTAAGTGCTTTACAAGCTTTTAAACCTTCAGCGGTCATAGGAATTTTTACAACCATGTTTTTGTTTATAGCTGCAATTTCACGACCTTCTTTAATCATTCCTTCGGCATCCACAGTAGTGGCTTTTACTTCGCCGCTAATTGGACCATCTACGATACTTGCTATTTCGGATATAACCTGATTAAAATCTCTACCTTCTTTTGCGATTAAAGATGGATTTGTTGTTACACCACAAATAACGCCCATGTCGTTAGCTTTCTTAATGTGCTCAATATTTGCAGTATCAATAAAAAAATTCATAAAATTTCAGCCTCCTAAAATGATTAATAATATTCTACATGGAAGATTATATCATTATTATTTTTTTTCGACAAGCCTCTTTTGTATAAAATTCCTAAATTTATTCGATCCTTAACCTCTCAATCACTCCCAGAGGACCCGTCAGTCATTGTATACTTAGCCCAAAGAATGGATATATTAAAAAAAACGAAAGATAGGTGATTAATATTCCAGATATTATAACGCATTATATTTTTGGATTAGAAGCAACACAGCAAATAAAAAAGAGCAAAAAAATATATCAAGATATATCCAAATATCGAGAATTATTCTATTTAGGCTGTCAAGGCCCGGATCCGATGTTTTACCATAACAATCATAAGAAGCGAAATTTTGTTCCGGTAGCGAATCTTATGCATAGAGAGAACACTAAGGATTTTATCAAGTCAGCGTTAGACTATGTATATCATAAGCAATTTCAAACTAAATCTACAGTTGTAAATTCGAATAAGAATCAAAATATAACAGCAGAAACAGAGCAATGCTTAGCATATATTGCGGGATTTTTGTGCCACTATATATTAGATACAGCAGCGCATCCTTATGTATTTTATATTGGGGGTAAATATATAAAAACTCAGCCTAGCACTTATAAATATAAAAGTTTTCATCGAAAAATAGAATCCGGGATAGATTACTTATTGTTAGAAGAATATTTTGGGCTAAAAGCAAATAAGTTTAAAATTCACAAAAATATATTGCAAAGCAAAACGGTTGCTAATAGCATCCTAAAATTGTACGAGTACAGTCTTTATAATACTTATCATATAAAGCATGGCGGAAAAATATTTAGTGATTCTTATTCTCAGTTTAGAAATTACTTTATCCTTACGTTCGATTCTTTCGGCCTTAAAAAACTTATAGCTAAGGTTATAGCTCCTATTTTACCAAAGGGCATAACCGGATTCGTCGATTCCTGTTCTTACTATAAATGTGCGGATCCTAACTTTGATTACTTGAATTTGTCCAAATCACTTTGGTTACATCCTGTAACGGGTTACAAATATTATTTAAACTTTTTCGAAATTTTGGACTTAGCCTATGCATCTATCTCAGAAATTTTGGGTGAATTAAATAACGTTTTCTATGGCCAAACTCATGATGATATATCCAATTTATACGATATGATCCCGAACTACTCTTACTCCTCTGGCCTAGATGTATCGGATAGACGACCTTTTAAATATGCTATATTTTAGATAGGAAGAAGATTGACGTTTCATTCGGAATAACTATATAGAAAATACTTTTTCAACTACAAAATAGAAAGGTGACATCAAATGGAATTACTAAGCCCCACTTTGAAGATATATATCTGTATCATAGATTTATTTTATATGATGATAGATTAAAAATACCATATGATGAAGATTTATTGGAGCTACATTTTATGGAACTAAGCAAATTAGATTTAAAAAAGAGGATCAATAAAACAAATGAGTTCAAAAATTTGATAAATTGGTTGACGTTTATCAAAGATCCAAATTTAGCTAAGAAAAAAAAATTAGGAGGAGCAATCGATAAAGCCATGGATATATTAACAGAACTAAGTGGAGACGAAGAAGTCAGAAAAACATATTTTGAAAGGCATAGGATAATGCTTGAAGAAATCAATGCATTAGATACAGCGAGAGA
>LNZM01000078.1 GCA_002007295.1 Candidatus Epulonipiscioides saccharophilum
GCGTAAGCTGACGGAGGGAGAAAGCGTGCATTCAAGTTTTTGTTACTTTCAAGTAAATTATAAATTTTACAAGTTTACATCGTTTTTCTGTCATTTGGAATTTAATTGCGACAGCCCCTGTCAGCGTAGCTGACTGAGGGGTTCTACAAGTTGTATTTACTTCGCTTCAATTCTTTGTCTCCTTTTCTTGAGCCTAGCCATTATATAGAAGATACTCTCTCTATAATGGCTCCACTCCATCCCATACATGGGAACTTAAAAAAATTAATTTTTGGTGAAGCTTCGCCAAAAGATTCTTAAATTCCCACCTATATGGCCATAAGTTAAAAGGCCGAATAAGTGTTAGACTGAATAATGAAAATGGCAGTTGATCAAGCAATCGGCCATAAGTTAAAAGGTCGAATAAGTATTGGATCGAATAATGGAAATCGCCAAAAGATTGCTAAGCAAATAAATTAGGATTAGAGCAAAGAAATTAATAAGCAAAAATGGTTATAAAATTAATATTTCTGGAAATGCTAAACAATGTAAACATGAAAAAAATGGTAAACATTTTCAGAAAGGAAGATATAAGACAATGATAAAGGAAAGACGTAGCGTTAGAAAATACAAAGATGAAATAGTTGATAAAAAGACTGTAGAGGATATTATAGAGGATTGTAGATTTGCGCCATCATGGGGAAATACGCAGACTGCTAGATACAATATAATTACGGATCCAAAAATAATAAATGAGTTAGCAGAGAAGTGTGTAAGCGGATTTGTATATAATATGAAGACGTTAAAACATGCGAAAAACGTAGCAGTAATAAGCTTTGTGAAAGGAAAGAGTGGAGCCTTTGAGAAAGATAAAGCAGCGGCGTTAGGATTTAAGGATGGATACGTAACGAGCAAAGGGTCAGCATGGGAGGTATTTGATTCTGGGATTGCGACACAAACGTTCTGTTTATCAGCATATGACCATGGAGTAGGAACATGTATTTTAGGAGTAATAGAAGATGAGAACATAAAGAAAGTATTATCTCTTCCCGACGAAGAAACTGTTGCGGTAATTGTGACATTTGGCTATCCGGATGAAACACCACAAGCACCGCCAAGAAAAGAAGTGGCTGAATTAGCAAGATTTTATTAATTATGGAGCTGTTGTCCTCTGCTCCCATTCCAAGCATAGGCGGGAACTTAAGATTGAAAGTGTGTAGAGAAAAATTACGAGGCTAGAACACCATAAGAATCCCTCAGTCTGTTTCGCTACGTTGCGCCCCGTGTTTTCACAAAATTGAGGGGAAGCGGTGCCTCCCTCCGGGAGGGAGGTGTCAGCGTAAGTTGACGGAGGGAGAAAGCGTGCCTTCTAGTTGTAGTTGCTTATGTGATCTGTATACAAATTTATAAGTGACATAGTGAATTTTCTTAAGTTCCTATGTATGCTTAGATCATGAAACGAAGAAACGAGCTCCCAAAAAAGGTAGCTCGTTTTTTTATTTTTATTATAAAAAATCCTTAGCAAAAGTCAATGTTTCAAATCTTCCTTTTTCTTCTAATCTACCGTCTTTAATGACTAATATTTCATCATATTTTTGCAGTTGCTCTTTAATAATTTTATGAGTTATAACGAGCATGGTTAGATCCTTTGTTTCTAATAAATTATTTTCTATTTCTCTGGATAACTCTATATCGAGAGCTGATGTTGCCTCGTCTAATATCAGAATAGAACTATTTTTTATTACAGCTCTAGCAATAGCTATTCGTTGTTTTTCTCCACCGGATAATTTAGAACCTGATTCTCCTACTTCATCTTTAATATCGGTGGTTGATATAAATTGCGTTAATTTTGCGATTTCTAGAGCCTTTTGTATAGCGATCTCATTATATTCTTCATAAAGACAAATATTATCCACAATGGAAGTGTCAAACATAAATACATCTTGATGTATAGTAGAGATAAGATTACTCAAAGAACTTAATCTTATCTCTTTGTGATGGATATCATCAATATAAACGGCACCCTGATCTGGCGTAATTGATCCGGATAATAGTTTTAATAATGTAGATTTACCGCTGCCACTTTGACCTACGATGGCATATTTTTTACCTTTTTCTATAGTAAAATCGATATCCTTTAGCACTTGTTTATCTCCGTAACTAAAATTAATATTACTAAATTTAATTTGATTTACAAAATCGTCTTTAATAATGCCTTCTTCTTTCTTTGAAGGTTGATTAATAATCTTTACTACATTGTCTTTTAACTCTCTGACTGATTTTAAATCAATAATTTCATAAACAAAATCTAACAGTGCCATATTTACGTTGTCCATTAACTGAATAGATGCCATTAGTACACCTACAGTCACTTGGCCTTTAACAGCTAAATAAGCACCTATCCCTAAGCAGGCCAGCATTGTTATATAAGTTCCGAAACCTGCAACTACACTTGCGAGAGCATTAGCATTTCTATACCCTTGCGCCGCAGATTCTGTATCTACATTTACCTTTTGAAAAACTTTATTTATGTTCTTATACATATTAAAACTTCTAATCACTTCGAAACCTGTAAATACATCTTTTACTTTTGCAGTAAATTTGCCTAATTGATAAGCATGTTGAGTTTTTCTCTTAGTTAGCAATTTTTCTGTAAATTTAGGAGTTACTAAAGGAATGGGACCCATTAAAAGTACTACAATACCGATCAGTACATCTAATTGAAATAATACATAAGCTGAAATCACCAACAAAATAGTAGTATGAATTATACCTATAATACTTCCGACATATACATTATTTACCATTTCGACGTCATTCATTAATAAAGATATATATTCGCCAGAACGCTTTTCCGAAAAATCACTATGATTACTACGTATTAATTTACGAAATACGTCAGACTTAATATTGATGGCTATGTCCTTATACAAGACATTATTCGCTCTCTTTTTAAAATACTCGCTAAACATCATTATGCATACAATAGCTAATCCCATTAGCACTGTTTTTATAAAATTATTCATGTCATGATTAGTAGCTGTATCTACTAAATCTTTAGTTATTAACGCCCATTGTGTACTACTGACAACTACTATTATGGTTAAGATTATATATATCATTAACTTGCCTATATGGTTTACAAAATATGTCTTCATAGTTTTTACTTTATTTTTGTCTTTCATTTTATTTTATTATCTCCTTTAGAATAAATTAGAAAAGTACAAATAGTGTATATTTATTTGGTCGCTATAAAAAAAAGCTAATTTTTTTAGGATATGCTATTAATGTATATATATGAATATGTAATATGTAGGGTAGTTATGTCTATAGTCATAATAATTTAAAATAATAGTTACCTTCAAGCATCCCCAATTAAATTGTGGGGTAGCATAGCCCTACTCTGGGAGGGGCATAGGCGGGAACTTAAGAATCTTAGTCACAAAATTGTGAGGAAGCGGTGCCTCCCTCCGTTTTCACAACATTGCGGGGAAGCGGCTCTGCTCCCCTTCCAGGGGAGCTGTCAGCGTAGCTGACTGAGGGGTCCTACAAGTTGTGTTTACTTCGTTTTAATTTTTTACGGAGTGTGCTCCTTCGATTAATTTTCTTAAGTTCCCGGCTATG
>LNZM01000079.1:0-42884 GCA_002007295.1 Candidatus Epulonipiscioides saccharophilum
TTAATAACAGTAATTTCATTTGATGTGCTGTTTCATTTGCCGGATTTATTAACTGAATTTTTTCTCCAACTACAGATTTTATATCATCGAACAATATCGGATAATGTGTACATCCAAGAATTAATGTATCGATGTCTTTATCGATTAGCTCTTTTAAATATTCAAATATAACCATTTTGGTAACGTCTCGATTCATCCATCCATCTTCAACTAACGGAACAAATAGAGGACAGGCTTTCGAAAAAATTTGGTATTCCGGATGCAGTTCATTCAGTCGCTCTTTATATCGGCCACTTTTGACTGTTCCCTCCGTTCCGATTATTCCGATTCGGCCATTTTTAGTTTCTCGAGAAGCCATTATTACGCCTGGCCCAACAACTCCTTCTATTATTAAATCTGGAAACATCTCTTTTAGTTCTAACTCGCAGTTTGAGTTTACCGTGTTGCATGCTATTATAACTGCTTTCACATCCTGACTTAACAAAAATCGAATTATTTGTGCCGAAAATTTTGTTATCGTTGCTTTGGATTTATTTCCGTATGGTACTCTCGCTGTATCTCCAAAGTAAATTATGGATTCATTTTTTAACTGTTTCATTAGTTCTTTAACAACTGTTAATCCACCAAGTCCTGAATCAAAGATTCCAATGGGTCTGTTATCCATATCCGCCACCCATTTATAACGATGCTAAATTTATTAAGTGGGTGATTAATTTTTTTAGCGGTATACCAGCATTCTCAAATAACATAGGGTACATACTGATCTTTGTAAATCCTGGCATTGTGTTTATCTCATTAAAAATTATATCTCCATTTTCACAGATAAAAAAATCGACTCTAGATAAACCTTTAGCATCCACGGCCTGGTAAATCTTCTTAGCACTGTCTTGCAATTTTTCTATTATTTCTATTGGTAGATCTGCGGATATTATCGTCTTGGATTGCGCATTATTATACTTTGCATCGAAGTCGTAAAACTCGGCTGCCGCTAAAATCTCACCAACACCAGAAACTAAAAGGTCTTCATTACCGAGTACGGCTATTTCTACTTCTCGCCCTATTATCGTTTCTTCTATTAATATTTTTCGGTCTTCTTTTGCTGCTACTCTTAATCCTTGTTTCAACTCTTTTTCGTTGTGAGCCTTACTTATTCCAACCGATGATCCAGCATTAGCTGGCTTAATAAAGCATGGATATGAGATTTTTGCTTCTATTATTTTAATCACTTCTGGCATATCCGCTAATTGCCTTTCGTGAATTAAAACATAATTGGCCTGTTTTACCCCAACTGTGTCGACTGCTATCTTTGTAAATGATTTATCCATGGATACCGCCGAACTTAGTATACCACAACCAACAAACGGTAACTGAGCTAATGTGCAAAGACCTTGGATAGTTCCGTCCTCTCCGTATTTTCCATGTATTATCGGAAATACTTTGTTTATTTTGATGTTTACTACATCTAGGCTATCTCTTAACAATATTAATCCATGATGCGTAACATCCGGACTTAGGATACAAGGAATCCCTTTTTCTTGCCAATTATTGGTTGTAAAATTAAAATCGGCTCCTCGGTATAATAACCATTTTCCTTCTTTCGTTATTCCCACAGGATAAATATCAAACAGTTCTTGATCTATATTTTCATAAATGGTTGTAACAGATTTTAACGACACTTCATGTTCTGAAGATTGTCCTCCAAAAATTAATAAAATATTTTCCTTCATAAAGTCTCCTCTTTTTGAATAATCAAAATATTTAAATTTATTATACTGAAATTTATAAGTGTAATCGTGATTGTCAATTTTGCAGATAAAGAAATTTAGAACAAATGGGAAGAAAAGCTAAATTATTCAAAATAATTTAGTTAGTACCATATAAGGCAGTTTAACTATATGTTTTTCTGTAGGGCTTTCGTCAGTAAGCCTATGGTATCAATCGTTTGAGGTAGGAGGTTTTAATAAAAGCTGATTGTACTACGTATAGATTAGATACAAGCCCCGCATTTATGCGTGGGATAACTGACGTATTTTTTCTGAACCAAGAGGAGTGGCTAAAGGAGTAATTTCTCGATAATTATAGTATTTTTCATTCAAACCTTTTGGAACAGAAGGAACTGTATCATGGCCTTCGAGATATACTTGACCCTTCGCCATAACAACAAAGTCTATTATTTTAATAAATTCAGGCCGATCAGTTAAGTCCAGCATTTCATCCGTTATTCTAAACAATTCGTATTGGTCGCTAAACGGATAATATGCTAAGCGATACTCTTTGGTAGATACAAGTTTCATAGAATTACAAAATTCTGTAAAAATAACTGTTCATTGCATAGCTTCATTATTGTACATTTCTATCATCGAACGATAAAATCCAAATGCTCGATTATCTTTTGCTATCTGCAATGCTGTAGCTCCAATATCTAAGTTACTGACTAGCATATCACTGCTTATGCCCTTTGGAAGCTCTTGAGAATTAGAAATTATCATCGGCACTTCTAATTGTGCAGCATACGGCATGGCGCCTTTTCCAAACATGCTATAATTTCCTAACATGTAGCTATGATCCGTAGTAAATAGTATTACCATGTCATCGTAAATTTCAAGCTATTTTAGTTTGTCCACAATCTTTCCAACCTGAATGTCTATTAACTGAACCTTTTGTGCAATTTATAAGTGTAATCGTGATTTAGTATGATTTTTTGAAAAAGGTCTCATCCTCACTCCAATATTTGCCATAATGACAAACAAATTCATCTTCTCTAGCTTGCATAAAGGCTGTATAATCCGCATTCAAGCCATTTTTGCGTAAATTTTCGCGTATTTTTTCTGAACCAAGAGGAGTGGCCAAAGGAGCAATTTCTCGATAATTATAGTATTTTTCATCCAAACCTTTTTGAACAGAAGGAACTGTATCATGTCCTTCAAGATATACTTGGCCCTTTGCCATAACAACAAAGTCTATTATATCCGTCAATAGCTTAGTCTGCAATTTAAGAAATTCAGGCTGATCAGTTAAGTCGGTCATTTCGTCTGTTATTCTAAACAATTCATATTGACCACTAAATGGATAATATGCTAAACGATATTCTTTGGTAGAAACTAGTTTCATAGAATCACAAAACTCCGTAAAAATAACAGTTCGTTGCATAGTTTTATTATTGTACATTTCTATCATCGAACGAGAAAATCCAAATGCTCGATTATCTCCTGCTATTTGCAACGCTGTGGCTCCAATATCTAAATTGCTGACTAGCATATCACTTCTTATGTCCTTTGGAAGCTCTTTAGAATTAGAAATTATCATCGGCACTTCTAATTGTGCAGCGTATGGCATGGCTCCTTTTCCAAACATGCTGTAATCTCCTAGCATGCAGCCATGATCTGTAGTAAATAGTATTACCGTGTCATCGTAAATCCCAAGGTCTTTTAGTTTGTCCACAATTTTTCCGACCTGAATGTCTATTAGCTGAACCTTTTCTGCGTACGCTGCCAATTTTTTTCGATAAGCTTCTATTCCACCTATCTCTGGTGTATTTAGATTAGCTCCGCGCCTATATAACGGTACATCACATTTCGGTAAAAATTTCGGATCAGCTGGGTCCGGTGGCGTAAGTTTAACCGTTAATTCGTTGTCCGATGGTATGTCGTATGGCGGATGTGGTCCTTGAAATGAAATCCATGCAAAGACTGGCTTATCTTTTTCATTTTCTATAAATTGCAGAGCATTTTCTGCTATCCATACATCGTAATGCTCATTAATTAGTCCAGAAAATTTTCCGTTTTTGTGATTATATAAATTTTTAGCATCTGGATAACGCTCTATTATAAACTTGTAAAAATCGTCTTCCAGCCCTAGCCTGTTTTCTTCCATCTGCAATGCTATATCGAATCCTTTGGAATCTTTGGCTGGCGTGTGGTGTAATTTTCCAAAAGCTCCTGTAGCATAACCATTTTCTTTCATTCGCTGTGGCAAAAATTCTAGCCCAGGTCTAAATGGTACTTCATTGGTCCAAACCCCATGATCGGACAAGTATCGTCCGGTCATCATTGACGCTCGCCCCGGTGCGCAAACCGGTGACACGGTTGTTGCATGCTCAAAAAGTACCCCCTCTTCTGCTAACTTATCAATATTTGGTGTGTTTATAAAATTACTACCATAGCATGACAAATAATCTGTTCTTAATTGATCACATAAAATAACTACAACATTTTTTTTCATATTAATTGTGTACATTCCTTTCTTACTTTTTTTATACTAACATATTTTTTTTTATTATTCAAGATCTATAACCTCTCAAATTATTCAAGATCTATAACCTCTCAATTACTTCATGACAGGGGTTGTCGCACTAACACCATCTGACCGACAGACTAAGTGCAGAATGCTTTGGATATCAAAAACAAGACAGCCTCCCTCTTTCCTTCTAGGTCGTTAATTTTATGTTTCAGTTTATTGACTGGTATAATAATCTGGATTATTATACTATAATTGAAATCAAAAATGTTCTATATTGCTAAATTGTTAGAATAAAGATACGAGCCTGAAAGATTTCTTTATAGAAGCAAAAAAGCTTAAGAAATATTATTTCGAGAATCAGCATTGGCTAACAACTTAGATATTGTTTCTACTGCATTGGAGTCTACGGAGCGATAGACTCCTTGTTAGAGAAACTAGTAAAAAAGGAAGAAATTGGCGCTAGCCAAATTGTATAAGTCAAGGTATAATTAGTTTTGAAATGTACATATTTGTCAAATTTAAGCTTAATAAAAAAGAAAATTTTCAAATTCACTTATATTTTAGTTGTTCGTAAGCTATATTATATTTTGTAGTTCAAATTTTTAAAAATTAAAAGGAGATGAAAACCAATGAGTAAGAGATTGTTAAAAAGTCTAGCCCTCTCTCTGTCATTAGCTGCGAGTTCTATGAGTCTTCAAGCTGCTGATAACATAAAGGATAAGATTTCTAATATTAATGAAAATTCATCAACCATTGATCACGACTATTCTACTGAATCTACTCAAATTCCTGAAGTTTCCGAGATTATGAAAACTCCTATTACAAATATTGAGATGTTTAAAACTTCAGGCTTGATCAATATTCCACAAGGCTTGGTTCTTAATATTACTATTCCGGATCCAGATATAATAATTCCCGATATACCAGCAGTTCAATTGCCAGATACTTTACCGATCGATATACCGCAAACACCGAGTACAGAAATAATTCAAAATCCTGGGTCAGAAATTCCTAATACTCCAGGTGCTGAAATTTTGGATACTCCAGGCGCTGATATTCCTAAAATTGTGGAGCCTGAAATTAGTGAGCCAGAAACTAGGGAGCCTGAAATTATCGATCCAAATGTAGAAGATCCCGATACTATAAAACCTCAAAAGCCTGAAATTTTAAGTCCTGATTCTGAAAATCCTCAGACTTTAACTCCAGATTCTGAAAATCCGTACACTTTAACGCCCGATTCTGAGAATCCGCAAACTTTAACTCCAGATTCTGAAATTCCTAATATTGAAATTCCTGACTCTGAAATTCCGCAAACTTTAACTCCAGATTCAGATAATCCGGATACACTAACGCCAGATTCAGATAATCCGAATACCCTAACTCCAGATTTCGAAAGTCCAGTTACAACTATTCCCGAAATTGTGGACAAACTTAACGCAGATTCCGAAAGATCGGTTACAAACGTTCCTGGAATTTTAGACAAACTTAATGCAGATTCCGAAAGATCGGTTACAAACGTTCCTGGAATTTTGAACAAACTTAATGCGGATTCCGAAAGTCCGGTTACAAACGTTCCTGGAATTTTGAACAAACTTAATACTAATACAGAAAACGAGGTTCCTTTTAAAGGAACTTCCAATAATGAAATCCCGCAATATGCTCTACCTTTGCCAGAATTACCTTTTATCCCTACTATTTATGATTTAATCTTTATGGCCGGAGCTTCTAGATCGTTATTGCCTTTGCCTCAAGAAATTGGTACGGCCGATTTATCCACTATGTTTTTTGATAAACATAAATATGTTTCTATAGAAGATATTATCACTTTGGCCGGCCTCACTTTGAGTCCTAGCAATATAATCGCCCTAGAATCTGTAGTTAGCTACGACGCTTTTAATGAACGCTATGAGGATGATATTTACAAAATCATCGAAAAAGATAGTCTTTTAAAAGAGGTTGAAAAGTTAACAGATCAAAACTTATCCCAAAATTTTGAGTTAGAATTAATAATAGGTAGTCGTGATCAGCTAGATTATGAAAATAAGCGTTATATTATTTCTGTAAATACTTTAAATTTAAAAGACCTATTTACGCCAGCCTTAAACAATTTAGATGATCCAAATAACATCACGGCTATCAATGCTGTAGAATTAGACTTAGGCCAATCATCTAAATATACCTTAAAGGTTCCGAAAGAATATAGCACTGTAGAAAAATTTGGTTTAGGCTTAACACTAAATGAAAAGTTTGCGAACGAAAATTATTCTGCTACCTTTTACAAGGGCACATTATCCGCTAATGAAATTTTCGATGCTGTAATGGCGAACCCGGCCATAAACATAACCAGCGACATAAAAAATTCTCTTTACGATATTAAGGATTCTCAAGCCTTAACTATATTATTAGAAAAAGAAGGCGGATTTAGAGCAGTAATTAACCCAATAATTGAAATTGTGAAGACGGAAGACAGGGCTTTCGATGATGTTGCCTATAGCTTATTGTACAGCCAAAATAATAATGGTCGAGTCTTAGCTAGTAAGTCTTACAAAAGTGAAGTAATTAACGGAATAGAAACTATTACTTACACTTTAGAAAATGAATTTTCCACAGCAGATGATTTTTACATAGGATTCAGCTTTTTCGATGCTGCTATAGCCGACTTTAATAAAGACAAAGTAGAAAGCATACAAGTTGTAAATTCATTTGATTCAGCCGAAATTTTAGCCGACGTAAGTTCTACAGCCTTAATTGGATCGGGCGATGACATGTGGAAAGAGGATTCAGGCTTTTTATTTAACGGCTCCGGTATTAATTTTTTAGTAACAACAAAAGCTGGACGAGAATATAAGTTAGCGATAAAAGTTGATGGTACCCAACCTAATTTTGCTTCGGACTTTAGAATTAATGGTATACTCGGCCTATCGGATTTATTTATAATGCCGGATGACGTAGACAGCATGTCAAAAGAATATCAAACAATATTTGTAAACGACACGTCTTTCGATCTAGCAAAAGTCAAACTAAAATTTTTATCCAATCAAGCCTCTACCGTTTCGACTAGCGACGGCTCGGCCGTAAGCGGAGTTACAGAAAGTAATTTCTCAAGCGGGCCAGTTCAGTACAGCGTTCAAAACGGATCTACTACTTTAAACTATTGGGTGGACATCAGAAAAATTGCTGACGGTCCAAAACTTTTTGTTAATGGTGTAAAAAATAATGTAGCCACTAGAAATATAACTTTAGCCGGAGATGAAGGACATGATATATTTATAGCTAACATAGGAGATGAACAATTAACAGAACTAAAAGTAGAATTAAGCTCTGATTCTAAAAATGTCACTCTGGATGATTATTGGACTATCAAGGAAAATAATTCCTTAAATCCACTTACCTCTGTAGCAAAAGATGAGATCGACAGCATTGCTAAAGTAAGATTGATAGCTGATGGATTTGGCGAAATCTCCGGTAAATTGACCATTTCCGCTAAAGGCCAAACTCCTCAAGTTATCACTTTAACTGGACAAGCCCAAAACTTGGCCATTACTACTACAGAAATAAAGGACGGCTTTAAAGCAATCCCTTATTCTCATTTAATTCAAACTAACAACACTTCGGCTAACGTACAAACCGAATTTTCTATAATAGATGGCGAAAAACCAAGTTGGATGACTTTAAATAAATCTACAGGTTTGCTATCTGGTACTCCAACTTCCAGTGGTGAATACTCTTTCATGGTTAAAGTTGCCTTTAAGTCGGGAACCGAAACTTTACCAGCAGCTTATGAAAAATTTACATTTAAAGTTTCCAATGAACTCGTAAATCCAGATGGTGAAGAATCCGATGTCTTTATTACCGAAGGATTTGAAATCAAAAAAACTTTACCTACAAAAATTACAGAAGCCAAAAGTCAGGATTTAGAATTAGCTGGCGATATAGCTTCCATTAGTGCAGTATATATAGATGGAAAAAAATTATCTTTAAGTAAAGACTATTCGGTTAAAATATCAGGGGATATTAGCGAAATTACCATCACTAGTGCAAAATTCGAATCTTTATCTAATGGCTCTCACACCATTACCATAGAATTTATAGCCGATGATCAAAGTGTAAACTTAGCCGTACAAAAGTTTACCGTAGACATTGAAGAAGAAGAAGAGGAAGAGGAAGAAGAAGACAACGATGATAACCCTGGTGGCGGTGGCGGAGGTTATAGACCTGATTACGATGACGACGATGATGACAAAATTGTTATTATTCCACCAAGTACAAACTTACCTAATTTAAATCCAACACCAACTTTGCCTAGCGTAGACGTAACACTTCCTCCTTTGCCATCCATCGATTTGAAAAAAGATGTTATTAAAGATTCTTGGTATTATTATGACGTAAAATGGGCTTACGAAAATAATCTCATGTTCAGTATGTCGCTTTCAAACTTTGGTATAGGCGAAATCAGTACTCGAGGTTATATAGCAAATGTTTTGGCTTTCCATAGTAAAGTAGATTTAACGAAATATCCTTCAATATCCGCAAGATGGTTCGACAGCTCTATGAATTGGGCGTTAGAATATAAATTATTCGGGACTGACATCGCTGATGGGGCCGTGCCTTTAACTAGAGAATCGATGGCTGTTTTGGTCAATAATTATTTGAAATATAGAGGTTATTTATTACCAAAACCTACTCAGACCTCTACCTTTACAGATATTGCTACCTTAACTAGTGAAAAACAAAACGCTATAAAAATTGCTACTCAATTAGGAATTTTATACGGTAAATCACCTACAACTATGGCCCCAAAAGATTTTTTAACCATTGAAGAACTAGCAGCTATTACAAGACGAATTGATACTCTTCTTGCATCTAAGCAAGTAGCACTAAAATAAATCAATTCTTGAGCATAAGAAAGTAGCACTGAAATAAATACACTTTTTGTGCCTAAGAAAGTTTAGCGCAGTCTCCAACCGTCAGATTTGTTGACAACCTCTTCCCGGATGGGGGGAAAGTGTGGTGAGACTTAGCAAAGAAATAAATCAATATATTGCTGCAACTAAAATTGATCTAGCTAAAATATTAATCAATAGCTAATCAAAATATTGTTGCAACGAAAATTGATATGGTTAAAACGTTAATCAATATCCCATTAAAATATTGCTGTAACTAAAATTGATCTGGCTAAAACATTAATCAATAGCCAGTCAAAATATTGCTGCAGGGAAAATTAATATGGCTAAAACATTAATACATAGCCAATGTAAATATTGTTGCAACGAAAATTAATATGGCTAAAACATTAATACATAGCCAATTTAAATATTGTTGCAGCGAAAATTGATATGATTAAAACATTAATCAATATCTCATTAAAATATTGCTGTAACGAAAAATAATTATTAATTAACTTATATATAAAAATGAGGGGGACTTCAAAGTGAAGAAGAAATTTAGTAACTTAATCATCGGAGCATTGCTTGCACAATCTTTAGCATATAGCTCCCCAATTATAGCCTATGATAACTTTTCTGCGGTAAATTCATTTGCGGATTCTTATGATTTATTTAATATGGACTTAGACAATTTATCTGAATTAACTACTAATATAGAAGATTTTATACCGCCCGAAGAACGAGAAGATGAAGTACCAAATGTGTTGGAGCCAGTAATAGAAGAACTTCCAGATCGCTATACATATCATAATTCAAGATTTATTATGACTATGGATGATGCCCTTGGAGAATGGGTTACAGTTTCTGGCGTTACAGGTGGCAAAATTAAATTTGATAAACTTACCGGTACTGTTACTTCGGCGGAGCCGACTGTGACCGTAGCTAATATTCCTGCACAAATAGAAGGTGTGGCTGTAACGACTATTGGAAAACAAGCCTTTTATCAATGCGCCTCATTAACCTCTGTTATTTTGCCAGATTCGGTTACTACTTTAGAGGATCATGCATTTAGACAATGTACTAACTTGGTAAATATGACATTAAGTGAAAATATAATTAGTATTGGTGAAGCAGCATTTTATAATAATCCAAAAATGCGAAATGTAATTTTTGGAGCTACCTTAGAAAGTATCGGTAACTCTGCTTTTGCAAATTGTGATAGCTTCACTTCTTTGGATTTACCAGCTAGTTTAACCTATATTGATCAAGCTGCATTTTATCATTGCGGAAATATTACTAATGTAAATTTTGGACAAGGTGCAGACTTAATTCTTGCTACTTCAGTTTTTAGCACATGCATAAAATTAAGCTCTATTAATATAAACTCACGTGTAAAATCTATTGACCAAGGTGTATTTACTAATTGTCTATCATTAAATTCTATAACGTTTGATGAAGGTATACACAACATCGGTAAGGCGGCCTTTTTAGGTACTCCGCTTACTAGTGTAACTTTACCAAGATCTTTACGTACAGCAGATTGGGCATTTTACGGACTGAAAGAATTAACATCTGTTACTTTGCCAGATAACATTACTTCTATTAGCGAACATATGTTTGAAAATTGTGTTGCTTTAGCCACAATAAAATTGCCCGATTCCATAACATCTCTGAAAGAAGCAGCCTTTGAAGGCTGTACTATACTTAATTCTATTAATATTCCGGCCGGCGTAACCGAGTTAGGTGCAAGTGTATTTCAAGACTGTAAAGCTTTGACTGCGATCACTATCCCATCCGGCGTAACCAAAATACCTGATTATGCTTTCAGTGGCTGTTTGGCTCTTAATAAATCTCCAATTACAGATAAAATTACCTCTATTGGCAGTTGGGCCTTTTATAATTGCGATAAAATACTTGATCTGACTATTCCTAATTCTGTAAAAACCATCGGATCATCTACTTTTAGATCTATGGAACTTATAACCCAAATGTCTTTACCTGATTCTGTAACTTCTTTGGGTACTTATGCTTTTATGGATACTCAGAGTTTAAAAACAGTTAGACTTTCTGCTAATATACCAACTATAGCTGAAGGTACTTTTTATCGTTGCTATGCTTTAGAAGAAATTTCGATTCCCGATAGTGTAACTACGATTGAGAATGAAGCATTTCGAGATGCTATAGGTCTAAAAACAATTTCCATTTCATCGAAGCTTAGATCAACCGGCGAGGATATATTTAGTGGTTGCAGCAGTTTAGGCGCTATATTATTTTCCGGTAGCTTAAATCAATGGAAAAACTTAGAGGTGAAAATTCCGCATTCAACTATGTTAGTTTGTTCGGGCAAAGATGATACGGTTATCGAAACCGATTGGATAGAGGTACCTGGAATAGAAGGTGGTAGAATTAAATTTAATAAAGATTATGGAGCAATAGTGGACGCCGAGTTTACGATAACATCTGCTAGTATTCCGACAACAATTGAGGGCGTAGAAGTGGAAGCTATATTGTCCGATGCTTTCCGAGGATGTAGTGAACTGACTTCTGTAAGTATGCCGGATTCATTATATTACTTAGGCGATAACGCTTTTAGAGAATGTACTTTTTTGAAAACTGTAACTTTATCTCCTAAGACAAATCATATAGGTGAGTGGTGTTTTGCCTATTGTGACGCTTTAGATTCTATATCCATTCCTTCGGCTGTTAAAGAGATTCAAACTGCTGCTTTCTATTTATGTTTAGGTTTAAAAAAAGTTGAGCTGACAAATGGATTAACCAACATAATGTCTTCCGCATTTCAATATTGTCAAAATTTAGAAAGCATTACATTGCCAGATTCTTTACTCACAATAGGGTCTTCTGCCTTTAAAGGATGTGCAGAATTAACGTTCCTTAGATTTCCGGATAGATTAACAGAGATATCTTATATGGCTTTTGAAAATTGTACAGGTCTACAATCTATTGCTTTTCAAAAATTAATTACGACAATAGATACTAATTCTTTCAATAATACACCGGCTCTTGAAACTATTCATTATGCAGGAATAGCGGAGGAATGGGCAAAAGTGAACTTTAAAAATGCTCAATTTGGATCGGGAGTTCAAATGCGATATAACAGTACTCAGCCAGATTTAGTAGCTCCGACCAGTCAGTGGATTACAGTAGACGGTATAGAAGGTGGAAAAATTAAGTTCGAAAATCAAGTCGGAAAAGGTGGCGTTATTTTAGATGCCGAATCCACAATAACATCAGCAAATATTCCTAAACAAATTAATGGAATTGACGTTAAGGAAATAGCTTCTTATGCATTTGCATTATGCGATCAATTAACTGAAGTTACAATTCCTGCTACCGTAGAAGCCGTTCAAAATTATGTATTTAAAGATTGTAGAAGTTTAGAAACTATTAACATTATATCAGAAGAAGGTGTAAATCCGGCTCTGAATCAATTAAATGGTAAAGCTGCTTTGAAAGGTACTTCTTTAATAGGACATGGTGCATTTTTAGGATGTATTTATTTAAAAAATGTCAATATAGGAGAAAGTGTTCTAAAAATTGGAAATAACGTATTTGAAGATTGTCTTAGTCTTGAAATGTTGATGCTACCGCAATATATTACTGAAATTGGTGAAAATACTTTTAGAAATTGTTCTAGCTTAGCAAAAATTGAGTTCGGAGGTACTCAAGCATTGTGGAATACATTTAAAGCTAAGGCCGAAGAACATACTACTGTAATATGCGATGATACAACACCACAAACTTGGACCAACGTGCCTGAAATTGTGAACGGACGTGTTGAATTTTTAGCTGGTATGATTAAAGACGCAGAGGAAACTATTACAGTTGCTAAAATTCCTGCAACAATAAATGCGGTAGACGTAACCACAATAGGGGTAGCAGCATTCTATAATCTGAAACAATTAACCGAGGTCGTAATACCAGATTCTGTTACAACTATACAGGATAGCGCCTTTTTAGATTGCTCCGAATTAACGACGATTACAATCCCAAATACAATCACATCCGCCGGAAATAAAATTTTTAACGGCTGTGATAAACTAGTAACAATAAAATTCGCCGGATCCAGAGCCGAGTGGAATGATACTGGAATTATAGCCCCACAACATACCACTGTCGAATATGGAGTAACCGAAAGTTGGATAACAGTAGATGGTATAAAAGGCGGAAAAATACTATTTGATTTTAAAACAGGTGAAATCACCGACGCTGAACCTACAATAACATCGGCGGATATTCCTGTTAGCATTGTTGACGGAATCATGTTAATGGACGGTTTTAATACCGAAAAAGTACCCGTAACTTCAATTAAAGCCGAAGCTTTCGCAGACTGCTCTGCTTTAATAGATGTAAGATTACCTATAGGATTAACAAATATCGGTGACAATGCTTTTAAAAATTCTTCTTTAGAAACTATTATTATTCCTGCATCTGTAAAAACAATGGCTACTAATATTTTTGCAGAGGTCACTACTTTAAATAAAATTTATTATGGCGATACCAAGGAAAAATGGGATACATTTACGATTAATGTGCTAGCAAGTACAGAAATAGAATATCAAAATATAGGTCCAATAGATCCAGAAGTATTTATCCAAGTTCCAGGTATCGAAGGTGGTAAAATTAAATTTAACCCAGAAACCGGCTCTATCACTGCCGCTGAAGAATCGATTACTATAGCCAATATTCCCGCTATTTTAAATGGTATAGCTGTAACTACTATAGATCCGAAAATCTTCCAACGTAATATTAACTTGATTGAACTTACTTTACCAGAAGGTTTGACTACCATTGGCGCTTATGCTTTTGAATTTTGCGATGCCTTAAAAACTGTAACTATTCCTTCATCTGTATCCGAAATAGGTACTTTCGCCTTCGCTAGATCTAGAGCTTTAACAGAAATTATAATCCTAACTACCAATGCCACAGAAGTCGGTATCTCTACATTCTGGAATCCTTACATAGATTCGACTATACATTTTGCTGGAACAAAAGATCAGTGGAGAGCTTTTGATACTGGTATTTCTATAAGAACTGCTATGGCCTTTGAAAGTACCGGTCAAGGCCTTGTCGATGAAAACTGGAATAAACTACGAACAGTACCCGGAATAGAAAACGGCACCGTCAAATTCGACGAGGAAACCGGTACAATAACCGCCGCAGATTCCAAAATCTCACGAGCCAACATCCCATCCACAATTGACAACATAGAAGTAACAGCAATCGGAAATTCAGCCTTTAGATGGAATGCTAACATTAATCAAATAACCCTACCAGACACCGTAACCAGCATAGGTCACCAAGCCTTTTATGACCTATCTGATAGACTAACCGCCTTTAGCATTCCCGAAAAAGTAACCTTTATCGGCGAGCAAGCTTTTGCCTTTTGTGACGGCATTAGCTCAATTACCATCCCAAAATCCCTATTAGTACTTAGCCCAAACATATTTAACGGTTGCATAAATTTAGCCACTATAGAACTTAACGCACCTCTAGCTTCCATCGGCACAGGCGCCTTAGTCAATACCGCAATAACTGAACTAATCCTGCCTTTTACCGTTACCCATATTGTTACATCCACTGTCACAGAGGGAGCATTAACTTTTGGAGAAAAACTGAAAAAAATCTATTACGGCAACACCCAGGCTGTGTGGGACTCCTTAAATGTTAATGCTCCTAACGTAGAAATTTTGTGTGAAAACGTCGGACCCCTAGACTCTAACAGATGGATCGACGCTATGGGCTTTATAGGTGGCAAAATTAAATTCGACCCAGCCACAGGTGAAATATTAGCAGTAGAAAATACTATTACCGATATCAATATCCCAAAACAAATTAACTCCATCACCATAACCGGCCTAAACGATAACCTACTAATAGATTCTCCTGCTCTATCTAGCGTATTTATACCTAAAAATATGCAAATTGGTTCTGACGCACTATGGTCTAACAGCCCCTCTATGAGAATTATGTACGAAGGCTCTACCGCCCAATGGCTAGCCTTAAAAGTTGCTCTCCCATTTATTAATAACATCGTCACCGACGTAGAATCACCCGAAGACATGACAGTAGACAGTACCCTTAGTACCCAATACGACGCTATGGGAGGCAAAGTAAAATTCGACAAAACCAACGGCACCCTACTCTCCGTAGACCCTCTATTATCCCAAGGTGAAATACCTGAAACAATCGACGGAGTAACAGTTAAGCGAATAGGTCCATCCGCTTTTAGAGACAACGGATCAATCACAGAAATAGTTATCCCAAAAACGGTAACAGCCCTAAGCAATAAATCCTTTGCCAATATGTCAGCATTAACTAGCATCATAATACCAAAACTAACAGAAGCAACAGCTCAAATTTTTGACGGATCAATTGCCCTAGAAACACTTTATTACGAGGGTTCAGAATCTGAGTGGAACGCCTTCGGTATTAATACAGCATCGAGCGTTAATAAAATCTTTAATAGATACCCTCTATCCGCTAACGTTTGGAGAGATGTTCCTGGTATAGCAGGTGGTAAAATTAAATTCGATGAAGCCACCGGTACCATTTTAGAATCGGAAGCTGTAAATCTGGATACGCCAACTAAGATAACGCAAGCAAATATTCCGGTATCTATAAATGGTGTGAACGTAATCAAAATAGGGGCGAATGCATTTGCTAATCAGTCGTATTTAACGGATGTGAGAGTACCGCACGGGGTAACCAGTATAGCGGAAAATGGGTTTGCACGTTCTGGGCTAGAAACGATAGTGCTACCTGGATCATTGGAGACAGTGGCAAGCAATATCTTCGACAATTGCGTAAGTTTGCAGAAAATTTATTTCGCTCTCGGTGAAGCAGAATGGACAAGTCTAAATATAGTCAAACCGACGAATGCAGAAGTAATTTATAATAGCCAAGGTCCTATTGATCCGGACGCATGGATTGAAGTAAATGGCATAATTGGTGGACGAATCAAAATTAATAATGAGGGCGTAATTACAGAAGCAGAAGATAGCATCACATTAGCCGATATACCACAAACAGTAAACGGTATGCGAATCACAGACATAGATCAAAATGCTTTCTATCAACATCCTTCATTAATCGAGCTAAAAGTTTCATCCAATATTCAAATAATACAAACCAGTTCCTTTACAGGAAGTAATAGTTTGAAAAAAGTTACTTTAGGCGAAGGAGTGAAAAAAATTGCAGTAAGAGCATTTTCCAAGTGTGCTAATCTAGAAACAGTAATACTACCAAAATCATTGGTAGAAATAGAGACAGCCGTATTTGAATTAACTCCAAAGTTGAATGTAATTTATTTTGCAGGTACTCAACAAGAGTGGGATGCGCTAGACGTAGATATCCTACCAACAGTAAAAGTTATCGTAGAAAGTACTGGGCCAGTAGATCCAAATCAATGGATTAGTGTAGATGGAGTAGTAGGTGGCCAACTAAAATTTAATGAAGCCACAGGCACCATCACAGAAATAGAAAGTACTGTGACCCAGGCTATAATTCCAGAAACAATAAATGGAGTGAATGTTTTATCAATAGCGGATAATGCCTTTAGCGGTTGTTCTTCCCTACTAGAAAAAGTTGGGCTACCAAATACAATCCTAACTTTAGGTACCAGTATGTTTGAAAATTGCATTAAGTTAACTGAAGTTGTTTTGCCGAATGCTTTATCCTCTATAGGTGACAAAGCGTTTAATGGGTGTGGCGCTTTAGAAACTATTAATTTGCCAAGTACATTATTATCTATAGGTGCCAGCGCATTTAATGAATGTAACTCTCTAAAGGCCATTAATTTACCAAGCACGCTAACTTCTATCGGGGCCAGTGCATTTAAAAATTGTGATAGCATAGAAAGCATTACTATACCAGCCAAGGTAACAGCGATAGCGGCAGATATCGTTGCTAGCTGCGATAGACTAGAAACAATAGTATTATCTGAAAACATAACATCGATAGCAAGTGGCGTATTTACTACGTTAACTAGATTAGATACTATCTTCTTCGGTTCGGATAAAGCTGCCTGGACAAAATTAGGCGCTAACGTACCTACAAATACTTTAATAATATTCAAAAGTGTAGAGTTAGATGAAGATCAAAAACCAGAAGAAGAGGTTCCAAGTCCAGAAGATTTAATAGGTCCAGAGGCGTGGATTACAGTGTCAGGTATTGAAGGTGGCCGAATCCAGTTCAATGAGCAGACCGGTGAATTATTGGCCACCGACGGACTAGTATCAGTAGCTAATATTCCGGCTGAAATAAACGGGGTAGCAGTGACCAGTATCGGAAGCTATGCTTTCTATAATTGCTCCGGATTAACCGAAATTTCTATTCCAGATTCAGTATCCTATATCGGGGACAATGCATTCGTTAACTGCTCTAGCTTAGCATCTATCACTATTCCTTCATCCGTAGAATATATCGGTGAAAGTGCTTTCCATAGCTGTCGTAAACTAGCCAACATAACTTTGCCAGATTCCCTTTCTAATATTTCTTATAGAATGTTTTATGGCTGTACTAACTTGTCTGCTATATCTTTACCGAACGTAACCAGTATAGAACCTTATGCGTTCTCTCAATGTTTGGCCCTAGAATCTATAGACTTGCCTGAATCCTTAACTTCTATTGGTGATTTTGTTTTCGAAGGAGCACAAAATCTACAGACTATATCCTTGCCAAGTAATGTAGAATCGATTGGTAATAACGCTTTTGTTGATTGTCTAAACCTATCCAGCATAACTTTGAATGATAACTTATCCATGATAGGTGAAAGTGCTTTCGAAAATTGTACGGCGCTAGCTAGCATCGATTTACCTGCTAACATATCTAATATCTCCGATAAAGCTTTCTTAGGTTGCTCTTCTCTATCCACTGTAACTTTACCAGATTCTATGACTTCGATCGCCAATGCTGTTTTTGCTTACTGCGGTTCTTTGGCCGAAATAAATCTGCCTGATACAATTATTTCTGTCGGTGATAATGCGTTCCATAATACAGCAATATCCACTCTTAATTTGGCAGAATCATTGAGCTATCTTGGTTATGACACATTTGAAGGTATTGCAAGTTTAAATATATCCTTTGGTGGTTCTCAACAACAATGGGATGCTTTAGATAGAGTATTGCCAAGCGGTGTAACTGTAACGCCAGCACAATAATTAAACTTAAGAAAATTAACTTTTGGTGAAGCTAACTAAAAGACGGGCACCCTGCTTCCCTTCCAGGGGCATATATGGAAACTTAAAGGCACGCTTTCTCCCTCCGTCAGCTTCGCTGACACCTCCCCCGCAATGTTATGAAAACGGAGAGGGTACCGCTTCCCTGCAATTTTGTGACAACTCGAGTCTACAGAGCGACAGCCCCCATGGCGAAGAGTCTGAGCATAAAAAAAAGACTGTAGCATTCATTATCTACAGTCTTCTTCTAATATACAAATTAATTAGGCTCTATCCACGTCTAGCATTATATCTAAAATTTCCTTATCTGTACTATGCATACCATATCGACCCAATCGTCCAACGGCTGCTATAGTTTTCTCTATATCATTTTTTATGATACCTGTCCGTGGACTATAACTTTTATTCTCCATCGCTAAATGATGTGCCATCATGGCCCCGTCTAAACTCGATGCTATCTTTGCTCCACAGGATGATTTCGCTCCATCACACACTATCCCCGATATGTTTGCTAAAGTATTTGTAATTGTCATTTTTATTTGATCTAATGTTCCATTAGCTAAATATGTCATTGCCGATCCACTTGCGCAAGAAGCGCTAACTGCCCCACAAAATGCACTTAACCGCCCTATAAATGTCTTCTGATATATCGTCATTAGGTTGGCAAATGCTAATCCTCGGTACAATTGCTCTTGTGTTAATCCATTTTCTCTAGCATAGATTATTACCGGTATGGATGATGCCATGCCCTGATTCCCACTGCCCGAATTGGTTACCACCGGTAGCGCACTACCACTCATTCTGGCCTCGGATCCAGCGGCAGAATAGGCTTTTATTTTTCTGTCTAAACTTCCATTCATATGTGCATTCAATATTATCTTTCCTATTCCTAGCCCATACTTTCCACTTAGTCCTTCGTTTGCCATAGCCATGTTATAGTTTATCTGCATATCAAATAATTCTTTTAAATCAGATATTTCAAAACTATTGGCAAATTCATATATATTCGCTACACTTAAATTATCTCGATTTGTGAATTGTCCAAGATATTTGTTGTTTTCTGTTTCGTTATACAAAATTTCACCATTTTTCGTGATCTTATTTATGTGTGTATGCGATTCCGTTAGTTCCACCAACACAGCATGGTCAGCTGAAAAAAGTTCAATAATAACATGTAAAAGTAGATTGCTTTCTAAATGAACTACTTTGCAAAATTCAGTACCTAAAAGAACTTTAGTTCGAGCTATCTCTTCTTTCGTTATTTTGCTAATTACTTCTAATTTTTGAGAAGAATCTCCACCAATAACTCCAATGATAGCACTAGCTTCGATGCCGATTAAATCTCCTGTATTTGGAACGGTAACGCACATAGTATTTTTTATTATATTACCGCTACATCGAACCACTATTCTTTCGGGCATTTCTCCGAGAATTTTCCTCGCCGTAGCTGCGACAAAAGCGATCGCTATCGGTTCGGTACAACCCATGGCCGGGACTAATTCTTCTTTTAAGATATCTAAATATTCATTGTATATCATTTTATCCATCATGTATCTACTCCTATTTGTGGCTAATACTATTATAAAACTTTATAAACATCATAAAATTCTATAATTTATTGTTTAATTCCTTTTTTGATATTTTAAAATATCATACACATAGTTTAATAATTGTTTTACCGAATAATATTTCATGTGCAGGCCTTTTATTAAAGATAATACATAATATTTTCTAGCAAGTCAATACCTCTTCATATAGTTTTAATTAGCCTCATTAATTTTGTCATGTCAGTCTTTCTTATCGCTTATGTACTTAAATCTATCTAAGCTGTTTCTTCATAATCATTTTTTGCTAAATTTAAGTCATTGTACGTCGTCATATTAATTCCGTGCAAAGTTTTATCTACCAAGATTGCATTAACCATAGCTCCGGATACATTTAGAGCAGTGCGACCCATATCGATAATCGGATCAACGGCTAAAATTGGACTGGCCATCGGAAATAAATGTCCAAGATTCGTTCCCGTTAAAGCTACGGTAGCGGCCATGGTCGATGTACCTGGTACGCCGGCAATTCCAAAAGAGCCGATGGTTACCACTATAATAGTCATGAGTATAAAACTTATATCTATCGTGATTCCGTTTAAATTAGCTATATATACAAGTAGCATCGCTGGAAATACGCCTGCGCAACCTTGCATGCCGGCTGTCGTACTAAGTCCGGCTATAAAACTGGCTGTGCCATTGTTCACTCCGAGCTTTTGTGTTAGTGTGTTCACTGTAAATGGTAAACATCCTATGCTAGATCTAGATGTAAATGCTAAAATTAATGCGGGTATCGCTTTCTTAACATAAGTAAGAGGGTTAAATCCGTTAATCGATAATATGAGTAATTGAATGCAAAACATTATTATTAATCCAATATATAAAGCTATGATAAATAATCCAACTTCTAGTATACTATCTAATCCCCTTTGAGCTATAGTATTCGCCAAAAGTGGAATGACAGCATATGGCATCCATTTAATGATTGACATAGCCACACTTATTATTATTTTATGAAGAGCGTTTGTGAGATCAATAAATGGTTTTACGGTTTCCATATATTTTTTTGACATGCGTTTTGCAGCAACACCAAAGAATGCCGCAAAAATAATTAAGGCTATTATATTACTACTAGTCATTGCTGTAACAGGATTAGCTGGTATTAAGTCCCTGATAATGTCAACTAAACTTTGGATCTCTCGTAGTTTTGCAGTACCATTGACACTTATGCTATTTCCACCAAGATTAAACAAAATTCCGATAGCAAATCCAACCATAACCGCAACAGAGACCATAGCTATCATAATTAATAAAGTCGTTTTGACTAGTTTGTTTATGTGCGTTCCGTCATCCATGTTAATTATGACATGAACGATAGAAACCATAATAAGCGGTATAACTAGCATTCGGATTAGGTCTATAAATCCGTTTCCAAATAAACTGTACCATTTGGTCGTCTCAACTACAAACGTTATTTCCATCGGTGTAGCGCTAAATTTTGCGGTCGCTTGTATACATAATCCTAAAATTAACCCTAAACCTGTAGCGGTTAACATTCGCTTAGAAAAACTATATTTTTTCTTTTGAAAATAATACATTAGTACAAATAAACCAATTAGTAATGCAATTAATAATACAGTTTGAAATGTACTGATCATTAAAAACTCTTGAAAAAATGGCGATTTCATGTATATCCTCCTAAATTCTATGTGCCAGTCTAGTATAGCATATAAAATATAAAAATGCAATAATTACATTTTTAAAATTTTTACAAAAAGTATCAATAATTTTATGTATTCTCCTAAACTTTATATGCAGATGTAGCATAACATTCATACAACATGTTTATTAAGTTTTAGTGACATTGTAGATTTTGTCGTGTATTTTTAGTATTATGTCCATAACTGATAAAACGAGGATAATCCAAAAAGGAATGCATAGCTTCATTATCATGGCTATCAGAGTACATTATAGGAATAATCCAAAGAGGAATGCAAAGCTTCATTATCATGGCTATCAGAGTACATTCATTATAGAAATAATCCAAATAGGAATGCAAAGCTTAATTATCATGGCTATCAGAGTACATTATGGAAATAATCTAAAAAGAAATGCATAGCTGCATTGTCATGGCTAACAGAGTACATTATAGAAATAATCCAAAGAAGAATGCATAACTTCATTATCATGGCTATCAGAGTACATTATGGAAATAATCCAAATAGGAATGCAAAGCTTCATTAATAATGATAATCCGGATAATATATAGAAATAGAAAATAATCAAAAGATGGATGAACATCTTCAGGATAATAGCTATCCGGATCAAATATAAAAAGTAGCAAAATAGAATAATTAATTTATTGTGTCGAAGTAGAGGACGAGGCCTTCTTAACTACTTTGATAGCATTGCTTAAACTCACGTTTAAAGTATTTGGCGACCAGGCTATATTTGTATTCAGATAATCTCTTAAAAAATTAATTGGGATCATGACAGTTTCACCGACTAATTCAACAGGAGCAGACATTTCAATTAAATCATCATTGATAAATGCTATATTTTTGTCTATCTCAAATGTAACCGTCTGATCTCCTTGAATTAAGTCAAATTGTTTATCATTATCTGGACTCCAAACCATATCTAAGTCTAAAGCACCCATTAAATCCTGTACCGGAACTAAAGTAACTCCGTTTAACAAATATGGTTCTACACTAGGTTTTATGGTTGCTGTATCAACTATCAATTTTAGTGGCTTATCCGGTGTTGTGCCGAATAGCTCTTCTAGTTGGCCGCGAACATTACTGGTATTTTTCCTAATAATATTGCTTAAATCGAAAAATACGCTACCTTTAATTTCAGGGTACAACTCATTTAAAGCTATTTGTGTTGTAATTTCTTCAGCAACTGTGTTTTTATAAATCCCTTGACCAATATATAGATCTACGTCCGTATCTTTAACTTCGTCGGCCCACCATTCAACCAAAACTTCATAGCTAGCTGTTGGGTGATCTATTTCCCAATATAATTGCGGAACAACGTAGTCTATCCAGTCATTTTGGATCCATGCTCTTGTGTCTGCATAAACAGCGTAATATGAATTCCACCCGGATGTAGTTGCTGATCCAGTTGGGTCGCTAGTGCTATCCTTCCAAATGCCGATAGGACTTATGCCAAACTTTACATCCGGTTTAGTTGCTTTTATAACATTATGAATACGGCGAACCATGTCATTTACATTTTCCCGTCGAGCCTGCGCTACTTTACCATTGCCGTTTTCACCAGCTGGAAGTGGATACCAAGCTGGGTAAAAATAATCATCAATGTGAATGCCGTCCACATCATAATTTTCTACAATCTCTTTGATGCTCTCTTCTATATGAGACTTCACTTCTTCCTTCTCCGGATTATAATAAAGAGCTTCATTGTGTGTGATTAACATATCTGGGTTCATTCTTGCTGGATGAGTTACTACTAATGTGTCTATTCCTTTTCCTTTAGTAGTAACCCTATACGGATTTATCCAAGCATGAATTTTCATCCCCCTTTTATGTACCTCATCGATCATAAAAGCAAGTGGATCGTAGCCCGGGAACTTACCTTGCGTTCCTGTTAATAGTGCGGACCATGGATTTATATCCGATTCGTAAAATGCATCAGCACTTGGTCTTACTTGGACCATTACTGTATTAAATCCTATATCTTGTAATTCATCCAAATATCCTATAAACTCCTGTTTTTGTCCCTCCGGATTATTTTGATTTCTTAATTGGTGTGGAAAATCTAATCCCCATATCGTGGATATCCAAACCGCCCTGACCTCCTCTTCATCCAGTTCTAATTCTAGTTCATCTTCTAACTCATCTTGTTCATTATTGTTATTAGTAGAATCGGTTACAATTTTGGGTGCAGATTTTTTGGCCAATGATTCTCGCCGTACAATTTCAGGTTCGTCTTTAGGTGCTAACAAAAATATTAAGGCTATCACGCCAATAGAACTGCTCAAGATTTTAAAAAAAGTTTGATTGTTCATAAACTTTCTCCTTTCTAACCTTGCAACAATATAAAATGATTGATAATGAAATAACTACTTTCCTAATTATTATTTACCGAACTAATTTATAATATCACTCTTATAACTAGGATCCGGTATTTACCAGATTTACTATTTAACCTCTTAGTCAGCTTCGCTGACACCTCTTAACCTCTCAGTCACTACGTGACAGCTCTCCTAAAAGGAGAGCCTGGTTGGAGAGGCTAGGTGGAGAGCCTAGTCGGGAAATTAAAATTTTTGAAAACTTCTTAAAATTTTTAGAAATATGTTGTCAACATTTAGGGTATACTAAGCCTATAAGATTTTGCTACTATTACTTTACACATGAAGGAGATAATAATATGAATTCAATCGAGAGAGTTGTGGCCACTTTAAGTCATAAAGAAGCAGACCGTGTACCGGCCTATCCATTAGTAAACAGTGTATCTAGAGAAGCTCTGGGAATAACGTATGAAGAGTGGACCAAGGATTGGAAAAAATGTGCTGACGCCATAATAAAGACAACAGAAGAATTGGAATTGGATTGTATCAGCACTTTAGTAGACTTATCAGTTGAAGCGGCGGATTTTGGACAAAAATTATTATACTTCGAAGATAAAGCAGCATGCCCAGATCATCACGATAGATTAATAAAAGACGTAGAGGATTATGCTACATTAAAAGCAGTGGATCCACGCAAAACAACAAGAATGAGTGAACACATAGAGATGGCCAAATATCTAGTAGAGAAAAAAGGTAAAGAGGTACCAATAGTAGGCTTTGTCTTTGGACCATTAGGAATATTAGGTATGCTAAGAGGTCAAGAAGATTTATTTGTGGATATGCTAACAGATCCAGAAGAGCTACATCCAGCTTTGAAGGAAATAACAAAAACCTTGAAAGACTTTTGTGGAGCATTGATAGACGCTGGCGTACATGCGATAATGTTTGATACTTTGTTTGCGTCCGCATCAATAATGAGTGAATCGATGTGGCAAGAGTTTGAAGGAGAGTATATTCAGGAACTAAGTGAATATGTTCATAGCCGAGATTGCATGGTAATGCTCCACAACTGTGGACAGAGCGCATATTTTGAAGCACAAATAGAAAGAATGAATCCTATATTAATCTCATTCTTACACGTACCATTCGGATGTTCAAGCTACGCAGAAGCTAAGGAAAAATTCGGTGATAAGGTGACTCTAATGGGTGCAATTGATCCTGGTTGGCTAATGACAGCTACAGATGAACAAGTGGCCGAAAAATCCAAAGAGATGATAGACATCTTTGCTAAGGGCGGTGGATTTGTCCTTGCAACCGGATGTGAATATCCAGCTTGCTTAAACTTCGATAAAGCAAGAATTATGGTGGAAACTGCTAAGACATACGGAAAATATAATAAATAATATTTCTGCTGCGAATTGATTAAAGGATATCAGCCACAATGAACGTATCAGAACTAAAACAGTAATTTATGCTGTGAGTCGGCTAAAGGATATTAGCCACAATGAACGTGTCAGAATTAAAACAGTAATTTATTCTGCGAATTGATTAAAGGATATTAGTCACAATGAACGTGTCAGAACTAAAACAGTAATTTATGCTGTGAGTCGGCTAAAGGATGTCAACCACAATGAACGTGTCAGAACTAAAACAGTAATTTATGCTGTGAGTCGGCTAAAGGATATCAGCCACAATGAACGTGTCAGAACTAAAACAGTAATTTATGCTGTGAATCGGCTAAAGGATATCAGCTACAATGAACGTGTCAAAATTAAAACAGTAATTTATTCTGCGAATTGATTAAAGAATATCAGCCACAATGAACGTGTCAGAATTAAAACAGCAATTTATTCTGTGAATCGGCTAAAGGATATCAGCCACAATGAATGTGTCAGAATTAAAACAGTAATTTATGCTATGAATTGCCTAAAGGATATCAGCCACAATGAATATATCAAAATTAAAAATTTAAATTTATTTAGCAAACCAATTAAAGGAGATTAACCATAATGGACGTATTAGAATTAAAAGAGCGATTAAAACAAATAGATGAAGTCATTGCTAGTGGTAAGCATAAGGATAATTGGAGAAGTTTAATAAAGCACAAAGTACCTGACTGGTATAGAGACGCAAAATTTGGAATATTTATTCACTGGGGTGTTTACGCTGTACCAGCATTTGGAAATGAATGGTATCCGAACTTCATGTATAGAAAGGGAGCTAAACACGCTGGCAAAAATGATATATTTGCACATCACCGTGAAGTATACGGTGAAGACTTTGAATATAGAGATTTTGTACCTATGTTTAAGGCTGAAAAGTTTAATGCTCAAGAATGGGCCGATTTATTTCAGGAAGCTGGAGCTAAATTTGTAATGCCTGTAGCTGAACATTGCGACGGATTCCAAATGTATGATAGCGAATTAAGTGACTGGTGTGCTAGCAAAAAAGGTCCTATGAAAGATACTTTAGGCCTATTAAAAGAGGCGGTCGAAAGCCGTGGAATGACACTCTGCGCCTCTTCTCATAGAATGGAACATTATTGGTTCATGGGCTGGATGCGTGAAATGGATGAAAATCCAGTTACCGAAGATTTTCCGTACGGTGATATGTATTGGCCATCCCATAAAGATTTATTCGATCTAGATAATGGAGAGCAAACCAGGACTCACGGAGCTGTAAACCTAGTAAACATGGATGAGCTTTTCATGCAAGATTGGCTAGTTCGTTGTTGCGAAATAGTAGACAAATACAAACCAAAGATAATGTACTTTGACTGGTGGATTCAGGTAGCACCAATGAAACCATACTTGAAAAAGTTTGCAGCATATTACTACAATCGAGCCGATGAATGGGGTTGTGAAGTAACTATAAATTATAAAAACGATGCCTTTGCCCACACATCCGCTGTTAAAGATATAGAACGAGGACAGTTAAGCGGGATATCGCCGTATTTTTGGCAAAATGACACCTCCGTAGCAAAACAATCTTGGTGCTACACTGTAGGCAATGATTATAAACAGCCATACGAGGTTATTGATACTTTAGTCGACGTGGTTAGCAAAAATGGATCTCTCTTGCTGAATATCGGCCCAAAAGCAGATGGTAGCATTCCAAAAGAAGATGCTCATATATTGAAAGAGGTCGGAAAATGGCTGAAGGTAAACGGTGAAGCAATCTATGGATCTTATCCATGGAGAAAATTTGGTGAAGGTCCGACAGTAATGGAAGAAGGACATTTTTCAGATATGCATTTTAAAGGTTTTAAAACAGATGATTTCAGATTTACATGCAATGACACGAACATGTATGTATTTGCTATGAATTGGCCGGAAGACGGCGTTGTTCATATCAAAACATTAGGGGCCGTGCAAAGAAACAATCAATTCAATGCTGTGATCAAGAACGTATCTATTTTAGGACATGATACCTGCGAATATAGATTATGTGATGAGCATTTAACTATAATAGGGCCAAAGATTAAGACAAAATCGCCCGTAGTAATTAAGTTAGAAATCGATTAATAACTTGAAAAAAAGAGGATGTTTTTATAGTCCTCTTTTTTTATGCTTTGAAATTTTTTACAACTTTTTATAATTAGTCTAGTAGCCAGTTAATAAGATGATTTTGGATTCTTCGAAGGTACGCTTTCTCCATTCGGTACTTCGTGACAGCTCCCTCCCGGAGGGAGGCTAGGGAGTCATTTTTTTTGTGTGCCTTGAATTTTTTTTATAACCTTATATACTTATCTAGTAGTCAGTCAACCCGTGTAAGGAGAATAAATGTAGCGGGCATAAAATAAATGGAGGTTTTTCAATGAAGGATAAAGTTGTATTAGCATTTTCAGGCGGATTAGACACATCGGTAATTGTACCTTGGTTAAGAGAAAACTACGATTATGACGTTATCGCTGTATGTATCAACGTCGGCCAGGACAAAGAACTAAGTGGTTTAGAAGACCGAGCGAAAGCTATGGGCGTAACCAAACTATATATAGAAGATGTCAAGGAAGAGTTTGCCAAAGATTATCTATTCCCAATGATTAAATCCGGAGCTGTATACGAAACACGTTATTATTTAGGCACATCTATAGCTAGACCATTAATAGCAAAAGTATTAGTAGACATAGCCCAAAAAGAAAATGCTGTAGCGATTTGCCATGGATGTACCGGCAAGGGGAATGACCAAGTAAGGTTCGAACTAGCTATCAAATCTTTAGCCCCACATATAAAAATTATAGCTCCTTGGAGAATTTGGGATATTACGTCCAGGGACGAAGAAATAGAATATTTACAGAAAAGAAATTTACCTGTACCTATGAAAAAAGAAGAGAGTTATAGCCGAGATCTGAATTTATGGCACCTTTCTCATGAAGGGCTAGATTTAGAGAATCCGAAGAATGCTCCAAACTACGATACTTTACTAAAACTCGGCACTCATCCAGAAAAAGCGCCCGAAGTTGCTGAAATTATAACTATATCATTTGAAAAAGGTCAGCCTACTCACTTGAATGATATCCAACTTTCGCCAGCCAAATTAGTTGAAGAAGTAAATAAATTAGGCGGTAAACATGGAATCGGCCTAGAGGATATAGTGGAGAATCGAGTTGTTGGCATGAAATCCAGAGGTGTTTATGAAACACCGGGTGGCAAAATTCTATATTATGCTCACGAAATGTTGGAGCATTTAACCCTAGATAGAGAAACATATCAGTATAAGCAACAAGTGGCCCTAGAATATGCTCGCTTAATTTATGATGGAAAATGGTTTACTCCACTAAGATACGCTCTAGCCGAATTTGTAAATTCTACACAAGAGTTTGTGACCGGAACAGTAACCCTAAAATTATACAAAGGTAATATTATTCATCAAGGGGCCGAATCAATCTACTCTTTATACAGTGAAGATCTGGCCAGCTTTACTACGGGTGATTTATATAACCATCACGACGCAGACGGCTTTATTACCCTATTTGGTCTACCTTCCAAAGTTAGAGCGCTTATGCACCAAAAAAATGAGGCGGCGAAATAGATGAAACTTTGGGATGGACGTTTTACTAAAGCCACAGACTCTATGACCGATCATTTCAACTCATCTCTATCTTTCGATTATAGAATGTATAAACAAGATATCAAGGGTAGCATGGCTCATGTGAAAATGTTGGGCCAACAGGGTATTATTAGCCTGAGTGATAGTGAACAGATCCAACAAGGATTGACAGATCTTCTTAATGATATTCAGACCGGAAAGGTCAGTTTAGATCAAGATAGCGAAGATATCCATATGTTAATTGAAACCTTGCTGACTCAGCGTATCGGTGATGTGGCCAAAAAACTCCACACCGGACGAAGTCGTAATGATCAGGTCGCTGTGGATATGAGGCTTTACTTGAAGGATGAAATTGTGGACATTAAAAAATTAATCCTAGAATTGTTGCAAAGCATATATAATATAGCTGAAAAAAATAAGGAAACATTTTTGCCTGGTTACACTCATTTACAACGTGCTCAACCAATCTCGTTGGCACACCATATGATGGCTTATTTCGAAATGTTTACCCGAGATTATAGACGTTTTTCTTTTGCTAGAGACATGGCTGATTCTATGCCATTAGGGGCCGGTGCCCTAGCTACTACAACTTATTCTTTAGATAGAAAGTTAACAGCTGAATTATTAGGCTTTAAATCAATCTGTCAAAATAGTCTCGACGCAGTTTCTGATAGAGATTTTTGCTTGGATTTTCTATATTCATGCGCAAGCCTAGCTATGCACCTTAGCCGATTTAGTGAAGAAATCATTATATTCAATTCTCATGAATTTAAATTTATCGAACTAGATGACGCTTATAGCACCGGCAGTTCTATAATGCCACAAAAGAAAAATCCGGATATAGCTGAATTAGTAAGAGGCAAAAGTGGACGAGTATACGGAAATTTAGTAACATTGTTAACCGTCTTAAAAGGTCTCCCTTTAGCTTATAACAAAGACATGCAAGAAGATAAAGAAGCTGTCTTCGACAGTTTGGACACAATAAAAATGGCCTTACCAATCTTTACTAAAATGCTAAGCACCATAACCTTTAATAAGCAGAGAATGTACGAAGCAGCCGTCGGTGGATTTACTAACGCAACGGACGCAGCGGATTATCTTGTCAAAAACGGTGTGGCTTTCCGAGATGCTCATAATATTATTGGCCGATTAGTGCTGTTGTGCACAAATAATAATTATACTCTTGAATCTCTTCCTTTAGAGGAATATCAAAAAATTTCCGACGTATTTAAAGATGATATCTATGACGCAATATCTATAAAAAAATGTGTACTAGATAGAAAGGTAACCGGTGGTCCTGCGCCAGAGGCCGTTGATAAGCATCTGGAATTAGCTCGGCTTATGCTATTGTCCGAACAAGGGTTGGTAGAATAAACTAAAACTCTCTGTCAGCTAAAGCTGATAGATCTCCTAGAAGGAGAGCTTAGGCGGAGAGTCTATTCCTAATCAAAGGAGCTGTAAATAATTATGAAAATTACTTTTTTAGGTGCCGGAAGTTCTGTATTCGCTAAAAATGTACTCGGCGATTGCATGCATTCCGACGTTTTAAGAGATGCTGAAATAACGTTATACGATATTGATCCACAACGCTTAGAAGAATCCAAAACAATGTTAGACGCAATAAACGTTAATGACAATGAAAATCGAGCAACTATAAAATCTTATTTGGGCGTTGATCGAAGGAAAGATGCATTGCATAATGCGGATTTCGTAGTAAATGCAATTCAAGTTGGTGGCTATGAACCTTGTACAAAAATTGACTTCGATATACCTAAAAAATATGGCCTAAACCAAACAATAGCAGATACATTAGGAATCGGCGGAATTATGCGTGGCCTAAGAACCATTCCTGTTATGGCTGAAATTGCAAGGGATATGGAAGAAGTTTGTCCGAATGCATGGTTGCTGAATTATACAAATCCCATGGCTATTTTAACTGGCTACATGCAACGATATACTAAAGTAAAAACTATTGGATTGTGTCATAGTGTTCAGGTTTGCTCAAAAGAATTGTTGGAAGCCTTAAATATGGAAGACAGAATAGAAGGTCGAAAAGAACTGATTGCTGGAATAAACCATATGGCCTGGTTATTGAATATCTATGATAAAGATGGTAATGACTTATATCCGGAAATTAGACAAAGAGCAATGAATAAAAATATGTCTCAAAAGCATAAGGATATGGTTAGATACGAATATATTAGGCGCTTAGGTTATTATTGTACGGAATCCAGCGAGCATAATGCAGAATATAATCCATTTTTTATAAAAAGTAAATATCCTCAATTAATCGAAGATTTCAATATACCGCTAGATGAGTATCCAAGAAGATGCGAGGAGCAAATTAAAAAGTGGAATGATTTTAGGGATGAAATTATGCATCACGGCGACTTTTCGAAAATAACCCATGAGCGTTCAAAAGAATATGCTTCCAGAATCATGGAGGCTATTGTCACCAACAAACCGTACAAAATCGGAGGTAACGTTATCAACAACGGATTGATATCGAATTTGCCAGATGATGCATGTGTAGAAGTGCCTTGCTTGGTGGATGGATCCGGTATTATGCCATGCTATGTAGGAGAATTGCCACTTCAATTAGCAGCAATGAATATAAGCAACATTATGCCACAACTTTTAACTATTCAGGCGGCCATTTCTAAAAAGAAAGAAGATATTTATTATGCGGCCATGATGGACCCTCATACCGCTGCCGAATTAAGTTTGGATGATATAGTTTCTATGTGCGACGAAATGATCGATGCCCATGGCGAATACATGTGCATGTATAACAATCAATAAAAGTCGCTTCGCTCTTTTACTCTATCCGTCCGCTTCGCGTCCACCTTCCGGGGGACGGAAGGCTAAGGTCAAGTACAAGTGCGAAGTTCATATTCGCTTTTTAAGTTTCCGGCTATGGCCAGGTCGGAGAGGCTAGAAAAACCCCTCTTAAATGATTGCATTAAGAGGGGTATAATTAATTAGATAAATAAAAATTTTATAAAAGTTAGGATAAAGAAGAAAGTTGCAATAGTGACAGCCGGTGGATCGATATGAGTATCAACATGACTATTGAAAGTTTTTGCAACTATATCCATGAAAAGAGATGTACATATACCAAAAATTATACCTAAAACTAAACCTATTGGTCCGAAAGCTTGTATACCAACAAGAGCAGCGGCTGCTGAAGGATAAGTTATATGGTGCGTAGCTGGGATTGGTTGGCCACCAGCAGTTGCGTAATACATTGTTGCAGAAATTCCAAAGAAGATAAATGGATAATAAGACATAGCTGTTTGATCTACACCGGTTTGAATCAAAAATAGTGCGAGCGTACTTGTTAATAATCCAATTCCGCCACCTATTATAGCATCATAAATTGTTTCTTGTTTATTCGGGAAAAATCTTCTTGGTTCACTGCCTGTATATTTTCCGAAAATCCTACCTTTGCCATATAGAATTCTTGCAATAATACCTATGATTACTACGACTAAAGCTCCGCCGTCTGTTAGAGGCGCTAATCCTAAATGTGCAAAAAGTTGTAACAGAACTTCGCCTAATGCACCAAACAAACCGCCAACTAATAAAACTTTTGCGTCTTTAAATTTTTCTAATGGTGTAAAAATATCTGTGCCTGATTCTAAATGACCACGGTAACCAGCATAGCCGGCGGTAGCTACTGCTGAAGCAAAGGCCACGTAAGGCCCTAAAAATGGCCCGAATGTTAACGTGCTAAATCCATGCGTTAAAAAGCCAGCATCGGCACCGTACGCCGTTACTAATGAAGCCGCAACGGCGAGCATACCACATAATGTAAATGCAATGATTGACCCCATACTTGCAGCCAATACACCGCTACCAAATCCTGCTAAAATAAAAAGAATATTCATTTTATTTTCCCCCTAGTATGTTTGCTTATAATTTTATTTTTTGTGTTTTATCTTTGTTTATAATTATTCGCTAATTCCTCGTTTAATATAATTTATAGAGACTCGCTAATTCCCCTCAATTTATATAAATAATAAAATGTCTTATAAAAGATTTAAATAATAAATTACTTTGGTATCCGGAAACTCTTGTTTTAATGTTTTATATGCTGTTGGCTCAAATACTACTATTTGACTAGCTTCGGCTGCCTTAATATCTTTAAGAGCATCGGCTTTGATAGCATCGGCCATTTTGTCGCAAAAAGCGTACTCTTTATACTCGGCTGAAATTGGTTTTTGCCAAATAGTTAATTTGTTTGCTCGACTATTTCCTTTTAATAGAGGTATAAATTCTTGAGAAGTCGGAATTTGTGTATTATCTTCAGCAGGTATTAAGTCATTAATTAAATCAGAGTTCATGAGATATCGAGTATTAAAGCTACCACTATAAACATAAGTGCGTTCTTTTTGTGGCATAGGTGATAATTTTTCGGGAAGATACTCAACCTCGAAATTCGGATGGATATCTAGCCTTTTTACTAACCATCTTAATACATACGCTGCTTTAGCTGAAAGGACTAAAACTTTATCTATATTCATGTTGTTATATTTATCTACTAATGATTTTACGTGTGCTATTCCTTCTTCAACTAATCCGTAAGCAAAATATTCGAATCCGATAAACTCGGCTTCTGCATTGTTTACAAAAGCGATATTATTTTTCTTGCAATATTCATTAAAACTATTTTCGGCCCCACAAATGTTAGCAGTATCTGAATCTAGTAAAATAGCAACTTTTGAATCTTCGGAAACAGGTAAATTCCAAGTTGCTTTTTCAAAAGCCGTACCATTTTTAAGTGCTTCTTTAAATGCATTGGTTGAAGGTGAGTTATATCCTTTTTCTAAAAGCATTGCTCTAGCCAAAATTGTGATGTCCGTACAATCGGCAGGACATTCCCCAAAGTTTTGCCATCTTTCGCCCTGACGAGAAAGGATTCCGAAAAAGTTAATTTTGCCAGCATAATCAGATAGCTCCATCTCGCCTTTTAATATTGCTCGTGCTATTTGTAGCCTACGGGATGGATACTGATTCATCATCCTGGTAGCTCTAAACTCCGGACAATAGCATACAGCTTGATCCATATGAATTACTTGTTTATTAAGTTCCTCCATATAATTTTCTAATTTAAATTCTCTCATAGTCCGAGCACTCCTTTATTTAATAAGCCTTGAGGATCTAATGCATCTTTAATGGCTCGCATAACTTCCATACCAGTCTCTCCATGTTCTCCAACGAGATACTTGGCTTTCGCCTTTCCACTACCATGGTGATGAGATACGTTTCCACCATATTTTAAGCTTGTAGTGATAGCAACTTCTAGACATTCTTCATATCTTTTTGCGCCTTCAAAATCGTCTCCACCAGTTTCAGCGTGGAAAATAACGTATACGCTAGCTCCTGTATGATATACATGTGAAAAGTGACAATCTATCCCTGAGCAAAGTGGCTCTAATGCCTTTCTCATTTCTCTCCACACATTTACTATACAATCCCATGGTGCGGCTACTTCTATTGCGTCGGCCGTTCCACCGCGCATAGCATCGTGATCCAACATTTTTTTAGTAGAAAACCTAGCATTGAACCAGTCGATTCCTGCCTCAGTGCCCTTGTTCACTCCGCCATGTGCCTCGCAATATTCTTGGACAAGTTCTCTCTCAAGATCGACTTGCTTGGCAAGACCTTCATACCCTACTATTAATATAACGTGACCTTTTTCATAATTAAATTTTTCGATTCTTGGTATCGCTTCTTCTTCATCGTATAAACGAATGACGGCTGGACGTACATTGTTCTGAATAAATTTTCTAATTGCATTTAAAGCTGTTTCAGTATTGGCAAAAGTATACGATTCGAAATAACGTTTTTCGGCTACAGGATAAATTTTTATTTCGGCCGCTGTTACAATTCCATAAACACCTTCTGCGCCAAGGAAAAGTTGATCTAATTCTGGACCAGTAGAAGCTTTTGGTGTTGTGTGGCTATTATATATATGGCCGTTCGGCAAAACTACTTCTAGAGTATGAACCATGTCGTCCATTTTGCCATATTTAGTTGAAAATGTGCCGATCGCTCGAGTAGATACCATGCCTCCAATAACAGCACTTTGGAATGATTGCGGATATTGTCCACAAGTGTATCCTTGCTCGTTTAGCATGTTTTCGAAATCCGCACCTGTTAGGCCAGCTCCACCTCTTGCTGTACAATTTATTGGGTTAATTTTAAAATCACGAAGTCTTTTTGTGTCAATCATAACTTCTTCGTTTTCAGCAATACTTCCGCCAACAATGCCTGAACCACCACCAAATGGAATAATTCCAATTTCGTGTTTTAGAGAAAGCTTCATGATATCGCTAATCTCTTGAGTATTATTTGGCATTAAAATTGCTGAGGGCAAGTATGGATACGGGCCTTGAAGCAACCATTTGTACTCAAGTGGATAACATCCATGAGCATATACTAATCTATCTTCGACTCTTTCTAAAATTGTTACATTTGGCAATTCTGTTTGAATTGCATCCAAAAATGGACGTAAATTTTTTTGACTCATGATTAATAAGCTCCTTTTAATTTCTATCTTTAATAATTTCTAGCTTTTAATTTCGATCTTTTAATTTCTGTCATTTAATTTCGATGCATAGTATTAAGGTAACGATTAACTCTATCAGTCCAAATGTTATATCTTTCTTCTCTTTGGTCATTGGACATATTAGATATAAATATTTTATCTACAGTCATAGCATTTTTCAAGTCCTCCATTGTCCAAAAACCACAATATAGGTCAGCCATTATTAATGAGTACTTTCTAGCCTTTGATTAATTTCGATGAATAGTGTTAAGGCAACGATTAACTCTATCAGTCCAAATGTTATATCTTTCTTCTCTTTGGTCATTGGACATGTTAGATGTGAATATTTTATCTACAGTCATAGCATTTTTCAAGTCCTCCATGGACCAAAAACCACAATATAGACCAGCCATTTGTGCTGCACCTAGGCCAGTGGCTTCGACAGAAGCTGGTCTTTGCACTTCTACATCGAGCATATCGGCCATACGTTGAGCTAAAAAATTATTTTTAGATAATCCGCCATCGATACGTAAATGAGTCATTTTAACTTTCGATTCATTTTCGACAGCATTTAAAATATCTTTAAGCCGATAAACAACACCTTCGAGTGTAGCCCTAACAATATGAGCTGTAGTCGTACCTCTGGTTATACCGAAGATAGTGCCTCGAGCAGAAGAATCATGGAACGGTGCACTAAGACCCGCTAAAGCCGGAACAAATATAACCCCATTAGAATTATCTACGCTTTCTGCCATGGCCTCGGTTTCCGGAGCTTGCTCTATAATTCCTAATCCATCTCTTAACCATTGTACGGCTGAGCCGGTTACGGATTCATAGCCTTCTAATGCGTAGGTGAATTCATCTCCTATTTTCCATGCTATAACTGTGTTTAGTCCTTCGTTAGAAATAACTAGGTTATTGCCAATGTTTATGTCTAAGAATGAACCAGTTCCGTTTGTGATTTTTCCGCTTCCCTTGTCTATACATCCTTGGGCAAACAATGCTGCATGTTGGTCGGCAATGGCTCCGTTGATCGGTATAGCTTCACCGAATAAACTAGGATATGTTGATCCATAATCTCCTGAATCATTTATTACTGTAGGATAAATTGACACCGGTACGCCAAGATAATCTAAAAATTCTTTGTACCACTCGTTATTTATTAAATCATAACTGCCCGTTACCGATGCGTTAGAATAACTCATCGCATGTGTATTTCGTCCAGTCATGTTCCAAATTAGCCATGTGTCGATAGTTCCCATTAAGGCCGTTCCTTGTTCGACAGCAGTTTTTATTAGCGGAACATTTTCGATATACCACTTCATCATCATTGATGTGTACACTGGACTAACTGTCCAACCTGTTCTTTCTCGAGCCTTTTCGCCCCATTCGCTTGCATTGATTTTATTGCAATCTTCGGTAGTTCGGACATCTTGCCAAACTATAGCGTTGTATAACGGTTGACCTGTAATTTTATTCCATACTACGCACGTTGCACGTTGATTGGTTATTCCGATAGATGCTATTTCTTTAACATCGATTCCAGCACTTTCAATGGCCTTTTTGCATACGTTTATAGTTTTTTCATATATCTCCATAGCGTCGTGTTCTACTCTATCCTCTGCGGGTGTATACTGCGTAAATTCTAGATAACTTTGTGAAACTATTTCAAATTTTTTATCGTATATTAATGCTCTTGTTCCGGTTGTCCCTTCATCAATAACTAAAACATATTTTTTCAAAATTTTCAGCTCCCTTAGTTAACTTTTTTACAGTTTTTTTACACTTTTAGCAGCAATTATATCGACACCTGTATCTAAAATATTTTTTACAATAATGTCACCTTCTTTAATTGGCGCTTGTAATTGTAAATTATAAAGTAGATTGATGCATTCTTTTAACTTTTCTTTCGGAACCATATCCGTACTTATAACAGGAATAAGAGGGTGAACACTGCCGGATATAGCAACCGTAGTTGTTATCATTCTAACTGGTTTAGTATACTCATTTTTAGCATATATTTCGCCACGTTTGCAAGTGTTTCCGCTAACGCTTAAATCGCCATTGTCATCTGTTAAACTTAAATCACAACTAACCGGGCAAATTATACAAATATATTCTTTTTCAACCACAATTTTAACTCCTTATTCCAATACATTAATTTTTAATTGGCCATCTAAAATCTTATCTACCGGTATATCTATAGATAGCATTTCGGGTGGTGTAGCAAATCGTTCTTTTTTAGTAGCAATTATTTGACCATTGCAAGTTACTTCTAAACGTACTTTTTTCATAGTTTTTTTAACTCGCATATATAAAGTGGCTTTTTCATTGTCTTTGTGATCTTTAGTAGCATAAAAATTTTGAGGAAAAATGAATGAAACATTGTCTCCAGCAATAACTTCTATAGAATTTGAGTGAGTTCTTTGTCCACGTAAATAGGACAAGGCTCCTTGAGCAGCTACTTCACCAGTTAAGGATACGTAATCCACCAAGTCAAATACAGCGCCGACGTTTCCGGCTACGAATATTCCATCTACAGAACTCATCATGGTGGTATCCACTATTGGCCCTTTTGTTATAGGGTGAAGTTCTAGGCCAGCATTTCGACTGAGTTCATTTTCAGGAATTAATCCGACGGATAAAACTAACAAATCACATGGAATATAACGCTCAGTTCCTTCGATCGGCATTCTATCGGGTCCAACCTTTGCGACGGTCACCCCATCCACTCGTTGCTTTCCATGTACAGAAACAACAGTGGTGGCTAAATGCAATGGAATATTGTAATCGTCTAAACATTGTGCTTTGTTTCGTCTTAAGCCACCCAAGTTTGGCATGACCTCATAAACACCCTCGACGAAAATTCCTTCTAAAGTCATGCGTCTGGCCATAATTAATCCGATATCCCCAGAACCTAAGATTACAGCACGATTTCCTGTTTTCCAACCTTCAATGTTTATATAGCGCTGTACTGCGCCAGCTGTCATAACTCCGGCTGGCCGAGTACCTAAAATGCGCACTTGTGATCTCGTTCTCTCTCTACAGCCCATGGCCAAAATTATCGATTTAGCTTGAATGTGCAGTAATCCTTCTTGTGGGCTAACTGCAGTAATTTTTTTATCTTCAGTAAGTTCAATAACCATGGTATTGCAATATACTGGAATATTATATTCTTCAACTTTGTCTATAAACTTTTGAGCATAAGAACTACCACTTAGCTGTTTACCAAAACGATGCAACCCAAAACCATCATGGATACATTGTTGCAGTATTCCGCCAAGTTCGATATCTCTTTCTATGATTAAAATATCTCTTAAACCTAATTCATAAGCTTTTACAGCTGCGGCCAACCCGGCCGGACCTCCACCAATAATAACTAATTCAATTTCTCTCACAAAGAATCACCCCTTTGAAAATTTCTAGTTTGTTCGGTCAAAATTTCAGAGTTTGGTCCTTTTAAGGTAACTTCTGCAGGATTTATTTTTAGTTCTTTGGATAAAAGGTCTAGTACTTTTGCACCGCAAAAGCCACTTTGACATCTGCCCATACCAGCACGCGTTCTTCTTTTAACTGCATCCATAGTTGTAGCTGGTATGACACCGTGAATCGCATTGATTATCTCGGCTTCTGTTACAGTTTCACATCTGCATATAACTTTGCCATAGGCTGGATTCTGAGCAATCAATTGTTCTCTTTCTTCATTAGAGCAATCTCTAAATGGCTTAGTAAAAACATGGTTTGCGTTATAATTTACTTTTTCTGCGACTTCATGGCCTAGCTCGGCTATAGTTAAATTCATAACTTCTTCTGAAATAGCCGGTGCGGACGCAAGTCCGGGGGATTGAATGCCAGCAACATGGATAAAACCTTTTAATTTTTTGGAAGGTTCAATTATAAAATCCTCTTCAAATGTTGCAGCTCTGTTTCCGCTAAAAAATGTAATTAGGGAATCGGGAGAAATATTTTTGGTTAGTTCCATAGTTTTATCTAAAATAAAGCCTAAATCATCTCTATCCACGCCCAAGTCTTCTTTGTCTGCTACTTCTTTGGCAGATGGCCCAATTAGTAAAGTTCCTTCAGGAGTTTCTTGTGGTCCACCACCTTTTGTATAGTTGCTTGGAGCTTTGCCAACAAAGGTGTGCAATTTTCCTTTGTTCTCTTTATCTAAAATTCCGAGAGTGCCTCGTCTAGGATGTATCGTATAAAATTCATCCTTGGCCATTCTAGCGATTTCGTCAGCGTATAATCCGGCACTATTGATTATCACCTTTGTTTTGATAATACCTCTATTAGTAAGGACTCCTGTTACTTTACCATTTTCCTGTAACACATCGAATACTTCGGTATTTAACAAAATTTTAGTTCCGTTCTCAATGGCGTTTTCAGCTAAAGCTAAAGCGACTTCGTACGGTTCGACATAACCTGCTGTCGGCGTCCACAACGCAACAATAACTTTGTCATTTATGTTCGGCTCAATTTCCCTGGCTCGTTCACCGGAAATTATTTCAATTCCAGGAACTTGATTTTTCATTCCATTTTCGTATAATCCTTGAATTATATCCGCATCCTCTTGGTTAAAACCACATACAAAAGACCCTGTTCTGTTAAAGTGAAATCCTAGTTCTTCGGCCCACTTAGAATACATAGCATTGCCTTTTACGCCATATTTTGCTTTTAAACTGTTTGGCTTTGTGTCATAACCCGAATGGATCATTCCGTTGTTGCATTTTGTGGTTCCTTCAGATATGTCAGAAGCTTTTTCTACTAATAATATATTTATGTCATATTTACTTAACTCTCGGGCGACCCCACATCCAATGACCCCTCCACCAATAATTAAAACGTCTACTTCATCGATTATACCAAGTTTTAAATACGGTGTTTTATCTACAGGCTCTTTATATATTTTTTCTGGGGTTTTTATATGACTCACAACATGTTTTATATTTGGTAATTTTGCAACTGCATGACAAAAATCAACCATAGCTTGCCAAGTTTGCATACTTCCTTCGAAACATATTAATCCATCGTCATCTAAAGTAAAAGAAATGTTATTTGGTCTAAATTTTTCTTCTAAAATTTGTGCAATAGATTTTTTTACACTTTCTTGATCCATAAGTTGATTAATACTCCTTTATATTAAATTTGTATTAAAATTTGACTTGTTTTAAGGTGACATCTAAAGTAAAATTGCTTGATCCATAAGTTGATTAATACTTATTTATATTTGATATTATGCTAAAGTTCGACTTATTTTGAGTCGATGTATAAATCAAAGGAAACTTTCTCTATCCATAAGTTGATCAATGTTCCTTTATATTTACTTTGTACTAAAGTTTGACTTGTTTTAAGTCGACTTGATAATGACATTGTATCAAAACTTCAAAAAAAAATCAAGCATTTTTTACAAAAAAAAGTTAACAAATAATAACAAAATTATATCGCAAATATTGCGCAATAAAACAATATAAAAAATAGGATGCTATACAATAGAATAGTACAACATCCTGATTTGAGTTTTTAGAGTAAATTATTTATTCGTTATCTTGAGCTTCGGCCTTTAATTTATACAAATCAGCTTTAAGTTTCACAATAATATCAGCATATTGAGGATCGTCATAAACGTTATTTAGCTCGTGAGGATCTTTATTTAAATCGAAGAGTTCCCAAGCCGGCTCTCTTGTTTCATCTATAGTTCCACTTTTTCCAAGGGCTTCGGCATAATAGTAAATAAGTTTATAATCCATGGTTCGGATACCATAATGAGACCAAATTCCATGATCAGCTAAATGCATCCAGTATCTATAATACATTTCAGTTTGGATAGCCGGCGCATTTTCGTCTTCTAAAATTTGTTTAAAGGACTGACCTTGCATATCGTCTGGAATTTTCACACCGGCCAAATCTAAAAATGTTTCAGCAAAATCTAAATTAAGAATCATTTTATCACTTACACGGCCTGGTTGAATAGCCTTTGGATATTTAATAACAAAAGGCATTCTTAATGATTCTTCATACATAAAGCGTTTGTCATACCAGCCATGATCGCCTAAGAAAAATCCTTGATCCGAAGTGTAGACTACGATTGTGTCTTCGGCTATACCTTCTTTATCTAGTAAATCTAAAATTTCGCCAATGCTGTCGTCAACAGAAGCGACGCAACGTAAATAATCTTTCATATACCTTTGGTATTTGAAATTTTTCAACTCTTCGTAACTGTTAAAGCTAACCGGAATGCCTGTTTCTACAGGTGTTAAAGTATAACCGTCCAAACTTTCTGGCGGTGCTATCTTATTGAATCTCGGCGCTACTTTGACTTGACCCTCTGGCGGTACTAATTTTAAATCCCTATAGGTTAAGTCATGATCTACTGTCATTTCTGCTTCTCGAGCCGCATCGCATCTTGTAGAATAATCGTCGTTAAATGTTTCTGGTTGTGGAATTTCTACGTCGTTATATAAATCTTTATATTTTTCACTAGGAATCCATGGCCTGTGCGGTGCTTTGTGATGACACATTAATAAAAATGGCTTATCTTTATCTCTTCCTTTTATAAAATCTAGTGACATATCTGTAATAATATCTGTTACATAACCCTTAAATCTTTTGTCTACACCTTGCTGCTTCATCAATGGATCATAGTAATCTCCTTGGCCATGTAAAACACACCAGTAGTCGAAATCCACCGGATCGGAATGTCCACCTTCGCCAAGGTGCCACTTTCCTATCATCGCTGTTTTATATCCTACGGTTTGTAATAATTTTGGAAATGTTTGTTGTCTCGCATCAAAATCGTCCAATAGTGTAACTACACCATTTAAGTGACTGTGCTTTCCTGTTAATATTACTGCTCTACTCGGTGCACAAATTGAGTTAGTGCAAAAGCAATTGTCAAATCGCATCCCTTCATTCGCTATTCGATCCATGTTAGGTGTTACATTCATTTTGCTACCGTAACAACTCATAGCATGAGAAGCGTGGTCGTCTGTCATAATAAAAATAATATTAGGTTGCTTCATTAGTATTTTTCCTTTCGGCTAAAAAAAATTATTTTATTTACACTTGCTTTAGTTGACATGATAAACTAACAAATATTTAGTTCTAATTCGTATTATTTACTAAAATTTATGATTATATGCTAATTATTTACATCCGAAATTATTTGTTGAGAATGTATCCGATTACTAAATCACCCTTTGATGTTTTGCCAATTAGTTTAGCTGCAAAATCACTCGGATCATTTGTTAAGTGAGTTTCTCCTTCAAATTTTAATATAATACCTTCTTCACAAATATCCGCAAAAATTACTTTAGCACCTTTTCCGTAGTTTACGGCTTTTGGTGATCCAAATCTAAAACTTGAAATATTAAAATCGTTTGT
>LNZM01000079.1:42984-45869 GCA_002007295.1 Candidatus Epulonipiscioides saccharophilum
TACAACCTCTTTTGCTATCTCTTCGGTTAAGGGCGAAAACGGTACCGACACGGCCCAAATCTGATTACATCGTATTTGATCATCATATGAATTTCCGGATACTACGTCTTTTAAACATTTTTTTTCTGGATTATAAAACTTTTCTATGAAGTTGATTTTGGCCGTTTCGATTAGGATAGCATATTGGGTAACGTCTTTGTTTAGTAAGGTACCTAGTTCTTCTAGGATACATAAACTGCTATACCAATAAGCATTAATTTCTACGGGTTTGCCATGTCTTGGCGTTGGCAAAATATCTTCATATCTTACGTCCATCCATGTTAGCTGCATAGATCCGCTACCGGCCATAATTAGGCAATCCGTATCCATTTTGATGTCAAAATCTGTTCCGTTTTTATAGTTATCTATGATTTCGACTATGCTTGGATACATCCTCTTTACAAATTCTAAATCCTCGCTTTTTTTATAATGAAAATAAACTGCCTGAATAAATAATAGCGATGCATCTACCGTATTATATAATGGCTCATTGTCTCCTTCTGGAAATAAATTTGGCATAATCCCTTTATTTAAATACTTAGTAAATGTTTCTAAGATATTTTCACTTTCCTTAAATCGGTTGGTAGCAATGCATGCGCCCTCTATGGTGTACATTGTGTCTCGGCCCCAATCTAAAAAGAAAGGATATCCAGCTAACAAGGTTAGGCCATCTATAGATTCTCTTTTTACTATATAGGCATCGCTAGCTTTAACTAACGTTCTAGCCAAATCTGTGTTGGCTTCACTAATTTTAAATAACTTTTCTAGTCGATAATATTCGTCTTTTATTAAATTTGTTACGGATTCATTTGCTATGTTTTTTGTGGAAAATATTAAATCAATTTCTTCATCCTGATTCGATGTATACGAATATCTTAGTTTCTTGACTGCGCATCCGTACGCAAATCGACCATCTCTAGCGTCATAATCAAAATAAAAATCTTCGACAAATTCTAGTTTATCCTCGATTATTTGGCTAGCATTCGTTGAGATGTATAATGTTATTCCGTTAGATTTGACTGTTTTTGGCCCAATATCAAAGAGCTGAGTAGTTTTTAATAACTGACCTCGTTCGATAAATTGATAGTATGGTGTGACTCTAAAATCAATTTCTTTTTTTAGTGGATTATATATGGAATATTTAATTCCTAATGTATTTTCTCCATGTTTTAGCACTAGCTGTTTGGTTATTTCTATGCCTTCAATAAAATATACAAATGAAATAATGTATTCTTGTGTAACGTTAATCAGATAATTTTCACCATTTAAATTTTTAGTATAATCTACAAATTTTTGTGAACTAAGATTATAATAGGTGTCGTTAATAAATATTTCTTCATCAACTTTAGTAACCAGATTCATTCGGATATCGGGTGCTTTTATAGCAGCCATTAAAAGTGCATGATCACTTCTTGTTACAGAATTGGCTAAAGTTAAGGATGAATATCCACCTAGCCCATTGGTTAAAAGAAATATATTTTCTTCTGCCTGGATTTTGTTTTTAAAATCATTAGCGCCATAACTAAATTTCATTTTTGCATATCTCTCCTTTTTTAGTAAAATATAAAACAGAATATCAAGAGATGTTGATAATGTCAAGATACAAAAAATGCACAGTTTCATCACTATGCATTTTAAAGAGGAATTTCAAAATAAAAAATTTAATTAATTCTAGTTTGAGTTTGGCCATCGAAGAAGTGCAGTGCATCTTTATTGAAAGCGAACTGATATTTTTGGCCACTTTTGTAATCTAGATGGCCAGGAGTGGTAATAACGAAACTTTGGCCATTAACGAATTTAGCATGAATAGTTTTTTCTTTCCCTAAAAGTTCTACGACATCCAGAGTGCATTCGAAAGCATTTTCGGATAGATCGTCTGTTAGGAAACGTTCGGATCGGATACCAACAAAGATTGGTTTTCCTTCGTAATCCTTTAATACCTCTATATCGGACTCGGAAGGAGTGATAGTAATTTGGCCGTCATTAGAAACGAACTGGCCGTTTTTAAAGAATCCTTCTATAAGGTTCATAGTCGGCGAGCCGATAAACTTAGCTACGAATACGTTTTCAGGTCTGTTATAAAAGTTTTCAGGGCTACCAACTTGCTGTATCTTACCGTCATTCATAAGAACTATTTTCGTAGCCATGGTCATAGCTTCAACTTGGTCGTGCGTTACATAAATGGATGTTGTTTCAAGAGATTTATGCAGTTTAACTAATTCAACCCTCATATGTTCTCTTAATTTAGCATCTAAGTTAGATAGTGGCTCATCCATTAAGAATACTTTAGGCTTTCTAACCATTGCTCGGCCGAGAGCAACTCTTTGTCGCTGACCACCGGATATATCGGATGGTTTAGAATATAGATAATTTTCGATTTGGAGAACTTTGGCTGCCTCCATAACACGTTCGTTAATCAGTTTCTTAGGCTCTCGTCTCATAGCTAGGGAAAATGCCATGTTATCGTAAACAGTCATATGCGGATATAAAGCGTAAGACTGAAAAACCATTGCTATATTTCTATCTTTGGATGGAACTTTATTAACACGCCTGTCGCCGAAAATCAAATCGCCTTCTGTTACTGAATTTAAGCCAGCAATCATACGTAAAAGGGTTGTTTTGCCACATCCGGATGGACCGAGTATAACACAAAAATCTTTATCTTCTATTTCTAGGTTGATGTTTCTAAGAGTAAAATTTTCACGACCTTCATATTTCTTTCCGATGTTATCTAATATTACTTTCACTATATTTGCCTCCTCCATGTCCATTATTTAGGATTCTGACTAACTATAATAGGCTACTATTTAGAAAGTCAGATCCCAAAAATGATTAAAATTTTCTAT
>LNZM01000080.1 GCA_002007295.1 Candidatus Epulonipiscioides saccharophilum
CACTTTAGCCATGGTTGAATGCTTAGCTTCATTATTAAGGCTACAAATACACTTTAGCCATGGTCGAATGCTTAGCTACATTATTAAGGCCACAAATACACTTTAGCCATGGTCGAATGCTTAGCTTCATTATTAAGGCCACAAATACACTTTAGCCCTGGTCAAATGCTTAGCTTCATTATTAAGGCCACAAATACACTTTAGCCATGGTCGAATGCTTAGCTTCATTATTAAGGCCACAAATACACTTTAGCCATGGTCGAATGCTTAGCTTCATTATTAAGGCCACAAATACACTTTAGCCATGGTTGAATGCTTAGCTTCATTATTAAGGCTACAAAAGTATAAAAAAATTTGTACTTTTAGGTTTAGCAAGAATCTTTTTCAAAATGTGGACATAAAATTATAAAGAAGCACGATTTCACTTTGGAGGAATTCGTGCCTTCAAAATGTAGTCAGAACATTACTAAAATGTTATACATAATAAGGAGGATTAAAATTATGAACTTTAAAAAATTTTTATCATTAGGATTTATATTAGTATCCGCATTAGCTTTGACAGCTTGCGATGGTGAAGAAGAAGTTGTTCAAGACGAGGTTGTTCAGACGACTGGAACCGAAACGGTCGAGTCCGAAGTTATAGTGCCAGAAGAGCCACCAAGAGATTTAGGCGGTCTTGTTGTTACCATCGCTTCTTGGGCCGATGTTAAGGAGCCAGAAGAGAAAAAGTCCGGCCAAGAAGAAGCTCTTTGGGAATACCGCAACGAAATGATGGAAAAACACAATTTCGGTTTCGAAGAATTAGGCCTGTCCGCCTGGAATGGAACTTTAGAATTGATGTCTACTTCTGTTCTAGCCGGTGACCCTGCTGCCGAAGTGTTCCGATTCAATGCTAACTTTAACGGCGCAGCCAAAGAAAGTGGATTATGCTATGACCTAGCTACTTTGGATTCGATAAATTTAGAAGATGCTAAATGGAGCCAGTCATTGATCGAATTAATGAGTGATGGAGAAAAAGTTTACGGTATATCCTTATTTGATCGTCCAAAAAGATTAATATTCTTTAACAAGAGATTATTCGAAGAAGCTGGCCTAGATGCAGAATTACTGTATGATTTACAAGCTAGTGGCGAGTGGACTTGGGATGCTTTCATGGAGATCTCAGAAAAATTAACACGTGACACAGATAACGACGGAGTCAATGACGTATACGCATTAATAATGAACCAAAGTGTTTTTGCACAAGCAGTGAACTTTTCAAACGGAAGTTCTTATGTAGCCGTGGATGAGAATGGAGATTACTATAATAATTTAGTATCACCTGAAAGTATGGCCGCTTTAGAATGGTGTGAGGAGTATTGGGCAACAGATTACGACATAAGGCCGGAACACTATAATGGGCACAAAGATTTATTTATGAGTGGAGCTGCAGCGATGTACATTGGCGACGAATGGGAATCCACGAATTTCACGCAAGAAACGATGCCTGACGATTGGGGTATGGTAGTGTTTCCTAAAGGGCCAAATGCTGACAATTACGTAGTGGTTTATAATGAGAAGGCATGGGTAATTCCGAATTCTTACACTAAAGAAGAGGCCGAAGACATAGCTTTCGCTTTAGATTTATGGACGGATCCTGTACCTGGATACGACGATCCGGATTCATGGATGACAGCACAATATCCAGTTTACCGCGACGCTAGAGCTGTCGAAGAAACTTTGGTTATAGCTAGAGATCCAGAAGTTATGGCTTCCGATTACGCTTTATTCATTGCGCAAGCAGTTAGAACAAGTCAGGCAGCAGAAGATGTTTATTGGAATCGTGCAACCCCAACCGAAGCCGTAGAGGCTCAGGTAGGTATTTGGCAAGCTGAACTAGATCGATTAAATGCAAAATAATTTTTAATATTCGATTTTTCATGATGCTAGATCTGTAAATCAATTGAATGCAATAAAACCTCTCGACTGAGAGATTTAAAAAATTGGGTGGGTGGGAAGGTTAATTATATTTTATTCATTATCGCAAAGTTTATATAAATTTCGTACATAAAGTTGAAAGATAGAAAAAATTGGAAGGCAAAAAAAAATAATTTTTTTAAAAAATATGTAGAGAAATGTATAAAGGCTACCGATATATATTAGGAGGTAAGAGTGATGAAATTATTTAAAATAGCTATTGCGACTTGTCTTACCCTAGGATTATTCACAGGTTGTGGATCGGAAGAAAGCAAACCGGTCGAGTCAAAGGATATTCCTGTTGCAACAGCAGAAACAGTGAGTGAACAAACAACAAGTACGACACCGGAAACACCGGCTGAGCCGGAAGAACCTGTACGAGATCTTGGTGGAATGGAAATTATTCTTGGTGCATGGGGGGATCAACTTGAACCGGAAGAAAAAAAATCGGCTCAAGAAGAAGCAACCTGGGAATATCGACATGACATCATGGAAAAGTATAATTTTACTTTTGCACAAAAATCGGTTGGTGCATGGGATGAGTTGTTAGAACTTTTATCTACTTCTACCATGGCCGGACAGCCAGCAGCAGAATTGTTTCGTATTCATGCTAACTTTATAGGGGCAGCTAGAGATAGCGGTCTTTTATACGATCTTGCTACTTTAGATTCTTTTGACTTAACGGATCCAAAATGGAGTCAACCACTTATCGAAACTATGACTGTTGGTGACAGCGTTTACGCTGTTTGTACTTTTGGTCGCCCATCTAAAGTAATCTTCTTTAATAAAAGATTATTTGAAGAGAGCGGTTTAGATCCAGAATTACTGTATGATTTACAAGCAAGCGGAGAATGGACATGGGATACATTTTTAGATGTTTGTGAAAAATTAACTCATGATAGAGATAATGATGGAGTATATGATACTCAAGCAATGATTATGAATCAATCTGTTTTCGCGGGTGCTGCAGTGTTTTCGAATGGCGGAAATTATGTTGACAAAGATGAGACAGGTAAATACGTATTAAATCTAGAATCTCCCGAAACTTTAGAAGCTCTTAATTGGGTTGTGGATTTTTGGGCGACAGATTATGATATAAGACCTTCTCATTGGAATGGTCATAAAGAAATGTTTTACGCAGGTCAAGGTGCCATGTATTTAGGCGGCGAGTGGGAATGTACTACTTTGACTCCAGAGTTAATGACAGATGATTGGGGCATGGTAGCGTTTCCAAAGGGTCCAAGTGCAGATGGCTACATGGCCGTCTTTAGCGATGATGCGTTTGTAATTCCGGCTAGCTTCACTAAAGAAGAAGCGGAAAATATCGCATTCGCTTATGATTTATGGACTACTCCTACGCCAGGATACGATGATCCAGATGCATGGAAAACTAGTTTGTATCCGTTATATAGAGATGAGAGAGCGATTGAAGAAACAATAACTATGTTAAGAGAGCCAGGTGTCGGTATTTCCGATTATGCTAGCTTAATAGCTGGAAATATTAAAACTGGAACCTTAATAGAAGATATTTATTGGGGTAAAGTATCCATTATTGAATCAATAGAGGGGCAAAAGGGAATTTGGCAAGCAGAGTTAGACAAGATGAATGCAGCAATGGAAGCAGCTGTATCAGCACAATAAAAACTTGTTCTAATTCGCTAATCACGCAGAAAATAGAAAATTATTCTTGTTGTTTTACTGGGGGGTTAAATTATGGGAATAATTTTCTGAAGCAATGAAGTTATTAAAAAAAGAAAAGAAATAGTTATAGTTTTTATATCATAATAGCTATCTTATAAAATTCTTATAGAAAATTATGCTTATTATTTTATTGAGGAGTTAAATGATGAGAATAGTTTTTTGAGATAAGGCAATTGTTAGAAAAAGAAAAGAGATAGTTATAGCTTCGGCAACAGTAGCTATCTCATACAATTTTTAATGTATGTTTGTTAATCCAGAGCAATTAAATACGAAGATAGTTATCGTCCAACTAAGAGGACGTGGCTATCTTCTTTTTATTTTAGACATTGTTAAATGGAATTGTAGCTACAGTCATTGGTAGCGATATATATTTTGATAGGCTGAGCATATCCGAAGCTATCAAGTCTAGACAATCTCAGTGGCAAATCGAGCTTGACAAAATCAATGGCGTTGTTTCTGACTCTGTAGCTACGGAAGAGGTAGCAGAATAATTTCAAAAAGTCTCAGTGGCAAATCAAGTTTTGCAAAATTCATGACCTTGGTTCTGACTTTGTAGCCACGGAAGAGGTAGCAGAATAATTTCAAAAAGTCTCAGTGGCAAATCAAGTTTTGCAAAATTCATGACCTTGGTTCTGACTTTGTAGCCACGGAAAATATCGCCAGACTTAGGCAAGGAAGCCCCCGTATTTATGCGTGGTGGGAACTGATAACACTACAAAATATTTTAGCAATTTGATAAATAATCTCTTCATTTTATAACATAGCGAAAAGGTTATTTTTTTTAAAAATAAATATTGACAAAATATGTAAATCTTAATATAATGTATATGTTGTTTAATGAATGAAAAGTTATTGAATAACTTTTCGTTATTTTATAGCTGAAAAATTATTATATTACCTAATTCTTTGTTACTACATAATAAGATTTGTTACTACATAATAAAATTTTATAGAGAATTTGATAAATCAAAAATATACTCGAAGAGATTAGGGAGAACTTTGTACTTACTCTTAGCTATATAATATATTTCTTAATACTGAAAATAAATTAATGGAGGACTTTATGAACAAAAAATTTAGAGCATTACTCATGTTAGTATTAGCCACAACTGCGTTGACAGCGTGCGGAGGCGACGAGGCCACAACGGCTGACGCAGAAATAAAGACTGAAGTAACCGGCGAAAAAGCTTCAGAACCAGAAGTGACGGCCACCAACGAAGTCGAAGCTGTAGAAAAGGAACCGGAAGCTCCGCCTCGTGATTTGGGTGGATTAGAAGTAATCATAGCTCAGTGGGCTGACGTAGTAGAGCCAGAAATCAAAGCTAGTTCTCAAGAAGAAGCTACTTGGGAATTTAGGCATGAAATGATGGATAAACACAATTTTACTTTATCTCAAAAAGCTCTAGGATTATATGACACACTCTTAGAATTGCTATCTACTTCTAGCATGGCCGGCGAACCCGCAGCACATATGTTTAGAATTCATGCTAACTTTGCATTGGCAGCTAGGGATAGCGGATTACTTTACGATTTAGCCACATTGGACTCATTAGATTTAAGTGATCCAAAATGGAGTCAAACATTAATTAAGCAAATGACCGTTGGCGACAGCGTATACGGCGTATCAATGTTTGGGCGACCTTCCAAAGTAATCTTCTTCAACAAGCGATTATTCGAAGAAGCAGGAATGGATCCGGATTATTTATACGACCTTCAAGCATCGGGCGAGTGGACATGGGATAAATTCATAGAAGTATCCGCTAAATTAACCAGAGATACAGATAACGATGGAGTAAACGACATTTATGCTATAAACATGAGTCATGGTACTTTTGGAAATGCAGCGATATTTTCGAATAACGGAAGTTATATGGACATAGATGAGAACGGACAATATTATTATGACTTACCATCTCCGGAAAGTATGGAAGCTATCGAATGGTGTTCGGATTATTGGCAAACGGATTATGATCTAGCACCTGAGCATTGGAATGGTCATAGAGAATTATTTTATAGTGGAACAATAGGTATGTACCTGGGGATCTGAGTGGGAATGTACTGTATTAACTAATGATAAGATGGTTGATGATTGGGGAATGGTAGCATTTCCGAAAGGACCACAAGCCGATCAACATATGGCCATCTTTACGGATGATGCGTACGTAATTCCGGCTAGCTTTACCAAAGAAGAAGCAGAAGATATCGCCTTCGCTTATAATATTTGGCAAACTGCTGCGCCAGGTTACGATGAGCCAGACGCATGGATGACCGGACTTTATCCGCTTTACAGAGACGACCGTGCTATCGAAGAAACTATGGTTATGTTGAGATCTCCTGGTATTGGTAAGGTCGATTATTCTTCATCCATAGCTGGAAATATCCGAACCAGTTCTGCTCTCGAACAAGTGGCTTGGGGCGGTATGTCTCCAGTTGAATCCGTTGAGGCGCAAGCTCCTTTATGGCAAGCTGAAATTGATAAATTAAACGGCGTAAAATAATTTGAACAAAAATGAATGGTAAATAAAAATTTTGTCATCCTCGTGACTTTTAAAAGTTCGAGGAGTTTTTTATATTGTGGAAAAATGCGCACTTCTCTACGGTATCCTTACAATAGAAGCTAAGCATTCTTTTTCGGATCTACTCCGTAATTTGCTACACCTTGCTTTATTGCAATTTGAGACAAACTAGCAAAGAAAAAAGCGTATCTCTTCATGTTTTTTGTATTTTTGTGAATCTATCCGAAATTCTGTTGACAGAACATATTTTTTTGTCCCAATTTTTCGGATGGATTTTTTATCGCTATTGTTAAATGACACTCATTTTTTTAGGATGGACATTTTTGGTAAATGCTCATTTATCAATTAGCTTTTTGTAGCTCCTAATATAGATTTTTTTTAGTGTATCTAACATAACATGCTTAAAAAATAATATCAACAACTAGCCGAAACAACGTCCATGGTATTTTATTCTAATGTGCATCTATCCGAAGATCTATTAATACTTTTTCCTAACAAGGACTCCGAATATATTTTATATTTGATAGCCAATCGTCATCCACCTGTAATCATATAGATATTGACCATGAGTTAGTATTGTGCTAGCATAAAAAGTGTAATCAAATACAAAAATTACCTTAATGTCCAAAAAATTCATCTTTTTTATATGCCTCAAATTTGCATTTAAATGGATACTTCTATATCTTAAGGTGGTCAAAATATAAAATTCAATAATAAGCGCATTAGAACCTTTCTCGTCTATTTAACCCTTCGCTTAGTTTATATCATTGAATCAATTGACAAAAACTACCTTAAGATCCAAAAAATTTACATTTTTGATATGCTTCAAATTTGCATTTGAATGGATACTTCCATACTTTAAGGTGGTTAAAATATAAAATTCAATAATGAACGTGTTAGACCCCTTCTCATATTTCCAATCCTTTAATCAATTTATTTTCAAAGAAGTGAAGCCAAATAATTTATTGACAAGTATAAGGATAAAAACTATATGAACCGAAATATTATTTATAGCTAGATTAACAATTATAAGACATCCACGACATAAGATAAGTCAGAAAGAGAGGAAAAAGCAAATGGCACATTTAGAAGTTGTTAACGAACTAACTTTACGGGCGCACTTTGACTCAAAAGATATTTTACACACTAAAACCGGTAGCATGGTAGGTTTTCAAGGCGAACTAGATTTCAGCAAAGAGTTAATCGGCCCCGGAAAAAACGTAATAGGCGCAGCACTGAAGCAATTCATCCGTAGGATGACCTGTGAAAATATGCAACTAACTAAAGTTACGCCAAAGAAGAAAAACTCTGTAGGTTATTTTGCCTTCAAATCTAAGCATGTTACTGTTATTAACTTGGCGGATAAAGAAACCATTGCAATAGAGAGCGAAAATCTTTTAGCTTTTACCAACACTTGTAAATACGGTGTTATGTTCATCCCTTTAGGTACTATAAGCCAAAAAGGTTTAGCTACCAGTACTTTAACCGGTCCTGGACAAGTGGCCATAGTAACCGAAGGGAACCCGATAGCATTTTCCGGACCATGTGTTATAGATCCAGATTGCTTAGTCGCTTTTTGTGGCCCACAACCTATCCTTAATTTTGACTTGAGTTGGAAAATGATCATACCTGGACAAAAATCAGGCGAAACATATTCTATGAGATTTAAAAGTGAAGAAAATTTAGTGATCATTCAGCCATATGAGCGTATATCAGGTGTAAATATAAGCATGGATGGTGGCAATTCTGGATCTCGTCCTTCGGATCAAACAGATATGGACGAGGATAATTAAAAAAGGTAATCCGATTCTTATGCTATTTTCACTACAGGGCAGGCTGCCATGTTTTTAGCTATAGAATGGGAAAGTACTACTCTGACTCAAGACTTAATGCCTGATGATTGGGGCCTAGTATGCTTCCCTAAATGTCCAAACGCCGACGATTATTGTGCTACATATAAAGATCCGGGCTACGTAATTCCTAATTCCTATTCTAAAGAAGAAGCCGAGGACATCGCTTTCGCTTTAGATCTATGGTACGGCGGTGTGCCGGGTTATGATGATGCCGAACAATGGAAGACAGAATTATATCCGTTATATAGAGATGAGCGTGGCATCGAAGAAAGTAACGTTATTGCTAGAACTCCTAAAAATATGCGACCTGATTATACTGTAGATAAATAATCCAAACTTTAGTTGTTCAAATAAATGGCCTTAAATAAATAATCAAAATTTCACTTGTTAGCATATCGACTAAATAAATTTCAGTCGTTAGCATATTGGCCTTAAATCAATGTTATGTAGTCGTTAACATATCGGCTTTAAACAAATGAATTTCAGTCGTTAGAATAAATGGCCTTAAATCAATAATCAAAATTTCAGTTGTTAGCATATCGGCTTTAAATAGTCGATAGCATATCGACCTTAAATCAATGCTATGCAGTTGTTAGCATATTGGCCTTAAATCAATGTTATGCAGTCGTTAGCATATCGGCTAAATAAATTTCAGTCGTTAGAATAAATGACTTGGAAATAAATAATCAGAATTTCAGTTGTTAGGATAAATGACCTGAAATAAATAAACTTCAGTTGATAGCATAAATGGTTAAATAAATAATCTTTAATTAAAAGGAGATGTTTAATGAACTTTAAAAAATTTTCTTATTTAGGTATTGCTATAATCAGCATTCTTTCATTAACGGCTTGCGGTTCTAACGAGACCGAAATGACCAATGCATCAGAAGAAAAAACAGAACAAATGATTAATACAGTAGAGGAAAAAACAGAGCCAGTAGTTAATTCTCAATCTACCGACTCAACTCCGGCCGTTGTTGAAGAAAGCGAACCGGAAGTGCCCGAAGCTCCTCCTCGTGATTTGGGTGGTAAAGTTTTTACTATCGCATCCTGGGCTGACGTTGTCGAACCGGAAGAAAAACGCTCAGCTTATGAAGAAGCTCTTTGGGAATATCGCCATGAAATGATGGAAAAGCATAATTTTAAAATGCAAGAGTTAGCTTTGTCCAAATGGCAGGACACTTTAGAATTGTTTTCAACTTCTACTTTAGCCGGCGAGCCAGCCGCCGAAATATTTAGATTCCATGCTACGAGAACTATAGCGGCGGTCAATAGCGGATTGTGTTATGATCTTTCTACGTTAGATTCAATTAATCCGATGGACCCTAAATGGAATCTTCCATTGGCTGAGTTAATGTCTGTAGGAGATTCTCAATACGGTATATCTCCTCCTGGACGACCAAAAGATATGATTTTTTTTAACAAAAGATTATTCGAAGAGGCTGGTCTAGATCCAGAACTCCCTTATGATCTGCAAGCATCGGGCGATTGGACCTGGGATACGTTTGTAGAAATCTCTGAAAAATTAACAAGAGACACAGACAACGATGGTATCAACGATGTTTATGCTATGGTACTAAATGCCACCAATTTTGCGGGAGCAGCACTTCTCTCAAACGACACATCTTATTTAATTGTAGACGAGAACGGTAAGTATTCTAGCGGATTCGAATTACCTCAAACTGTGGCCGCCTTAGAATGGGTCGCTGATTATTGGAATACAGATTATAATTTAGCTCCTAAACATTGGAATGGTCATAAAGAACTTTTCACTACAGGACAATGTGCTATGTATCTTAGTGGTGAATGGGAAAGTTCAACATTATCTCAAGAGATTATGACCGATGATTGGGGCCTCGTATGTTTCCCGAAAGGTCCTAGTGCCGATGGTTATCATTCGAAATACAAAGATCCGGGCTATGTAATTCCGAATGCCTTTTCTAAAGCAGAAGCCGAGGACATCGCTTTCGCTTATGATCTATGGTTCGGCGAAATACCTGGTTATGATAGAGCCTATCAATGGAAGACAGAATTATATCCGCTTTATAGAGATGAACGTGGAGTAGAAGAGAGTAACGTTATTGCTAGAACGCCCGAAAATATGAAACCAGATTATACTGTAGCCTTATCGAGTGACTTCAAAAATACCATCGCTAATGATATTCTTTCAAAAAAATCAACCGTTGGTGAAGCGATCGAAGCTCAAAAAGCTATCTGGCAAATAGAAATTGATAGAATAAATGGCGTTAAGTAGAAAATGAAATCATTAAAATCTTCTCTTATTAAATGTTTCTCTCAAAATATCCAAACTGTAAAATCTCGATTCAAAAATTTGTCCTTGATAGAAATAGCTTTAATCACCACCATGTCAGCCATAATCATAAGTCTATTATTGCGGCTGGAATCATCTGCAATTTGGAATCAAAAAATAGCAAGCGGATTTAGCACGAATGTTCAAATAAAAAGCGAAGTTCATCCAGATGCCAACCTTAATTCGCATGAAGAGGTTAAGGCCAAATCTCCTGAAGTTAAGGCCAAGGTTCCCGAAGTAGAAGCTAATAGTAAAGAATTTTTCTAGAAAATAAATAAGCTAAATAAACTAATGTATTTTTCCATTAGCGAGTTTAGCTTTTTTTTATGGTCAAAGTTCCCAAAGCTAGAGCCTAATAGCAAAGAATTTTTCTAAAGATACAGTATGCAATAATAGACAATTTATCTTCGAATTTTCTGAAGGTTACCCAAGAGACGCAACGTAGTGAAACAAACTGAGAGGTCGACGAAAGGCTCTCTTTCTAGGAGAGATGTCAGCGAAGTTGACTAAGAGGTTAGGGAATATCAGCTAAAAGGGTAATGAAATGGCTCCGCACTTTTGATTTAAAGTTGCAGATGATTCCAGCTGAAATAATAGACTTAAGATTATTGCTGAGATGGCAACTTTAGCAAAATAATGGGTAACTCATCTTCGAATTTATCGACGGTTAATATGTAATATTTGGTAATTGATACACATGCTGTTGTATATGGTAAAACTTGTCGATATTAATTAAGAATCCGTAAATGATTTAAAGTACATATATTGAAATTGAACTTTGACAAAATTTGGCAACCAACATAAGTATTATAATACGATAAAATTTAGAAATAAACATAATTATATAATACATTAAGGAGAAATAGCATTGAGAAAATTTATGAATTTTGGGCTATTGATCTTTGGCATATTCGGTATGATAGAACTTGGGAAAAAATCTCTTAAATTTTTCCTATCTAAAAATAAAGAACAGGCTAACGAAAAAACAATAAACATTATGTCCAAAACAGTTGATCACTCACATGAAAAAATTAAAAACATAGTATCCAAAATAATTGATCTTGCTAACAAGAAAATAATAAACATGGTATCCGAAATAATTGATCAGGCCAATGACCAAATTAAAAACATGGTGCCCGAAATAATTGATCTTGCTAACGAGAAAATAAGAAACATGATACCCGAAATAATTGATCAGGCCAATGACCAGATTCAAAACATGGTACCCGAAATAATTAATCATTCCAATGAAAAGATTAGCAATATGGTGCCTGAAATAGTTGATCAGATAAATTATCAGATTAAAAACTTAGTACTCGAAATAATTGATCAGGCCAATGACCAAATTAAAAACATAGTGCCCGAAATAATTGATCAGGCCAATGACCAGATTAAAAATACGGTGCCCGAAATAATTGATCAGGCTAATGACCAGATTACAAACATGTTACCCGAAATAATTGATCAAATAAATGACCAGATTAAAAACATAGTACCCGAAATAATTGATCAGGCCAATGACCAGATTAAAAACATAGTGCCCGAAATAATTGATCAGGCCAATGACCAGATTACAAACATGTTACCCGAAATAATTGATCAGGCCAACGACCAGATTACAAACATGTTACCCGAAATAATTGATCAGGCCAATAACCAGATTAAAAATATGATGCCCGAAATAATTGATCAAGTAAATGACCAGATTAAAAACATGTTACCTGAAATAATCAATCATTCAAATGAACAGATTAGAAATATGCTACCTGAAATAATCGATCATTCAAATGAACAGATTAGAAATATGGTACCCGAAATAATTTATCAAACAAATGAACAGATTAAAAACATGTTACCTGAAATAATCGATCATTCAAATGAACAGATTAAAACTATGGTGCCCGAAATAATTGATGCTGCAATGGAATATTTTATCCAGGAGATAAATAATAGATCTATAAATGAAGTCATGGCCAAAATAAATATGCTCGAAGAAAATTTAAAGCCTAAAGAAGAGCCTAAGTATGTCAATGATTTAGAAAAAATGAGATGGTTGTTAGATTAGCAGAGACTTAGCAAAAATGGAATGCTTAATTAGATTAGCAAGGATTTAGAAAAAATGGAATACTTGTTAGATTAGCAAAGATTTAGAAAAAATGGAATGCTTAATTAGATTAGCAAGGATTTAGAAAAAATGGAATGCT
>LNZM01000081.1 GCA_002007295.1 Candidatus Epulonipiscioides saccharophilum
TCAGTATGTTAGGAAAATATAACATATAAGTAGTATAAACTTCTTGAGTTACCCACTTTTTGCCTTGTGCTACATTAGCACTGTCGGTATTAATTTCTACGCTTACTAAATTCTCGTTTGCAACAGCCAAAGCTTGAGTTAATTCTTCTTTATTTATTGTGGCGGTTCCAGGTTGTTTAGCACCTTCGAAAGTTGTAGTCGCACTTACTAAATCCGCTGTTAAAGTTTGTACGGCCGATTTATCGTTGCTCGTATTTGTTTTTAATTCTTTGGCTTCAGCTAATTTATTTTGTAATGCGTCATATGTAGCCGTCGGCACCCATTGTTGGCTCGGTTCTACATCTGATCCGTCGGCACTGGATACCGCAGTCGTTATCATGCTATCCGCTGCGATTATAGCTTCGGATAATTCTTGCATACCTACTTTTTTGTTAGCCTCAAATTCGTCGATAGCATTTACTAAGGCTGTTTTAGTATCGACCACTATTGTTTGATCCGCTATTGGATTGTCTATTAATTCTTGAGCTTCAGTTAATTTAGTTTGCAAAGTTTCATAAATATTAGTTGGCACCCATTTCAATTCCAATGCTATATCCGATCCATCGGCGCTAGCTGAAGCTTCCAATATTTTTGTATTCGCACTTTCAACATTGTTTGATAATTCTTTTAGTCCAACTTTTTTCGCAGCGTTAAAATTATTTTTGGCTTCCGTTAATGCGTTTGTAGCATTTTCAACTGTTGCTTGATCTTGGCTCGGCGTTGCTATGATTGTATTCGCTTCACTTATTTTAGTTTCCAATGCAGTATAAATCGCAGGCAATACCCATCTATCACTTTGACCTATAGTAAGTCCGTCTTCACTCGATGTCGCTGTGGCCTTCATTTCAGTTGCCGAATTAATAGCTTCGGATAACTCTTTTAGTCCAACTTTTTTCGCAGCGTTAAAATTATTTTTGGCTTCCGTTAATGCGTTTGTAGCATTCTCAATTGTAATTTGCTCTGTACTTGGACTTGGATTGTTTTGGAAATTCGTTGCTTCCGTCAGCTTACTTTCTAATGCGTTGTAAATATCTGTCGCTACCCATCTATCATTTTGGCCGGTATTAAGTCCGTCTTCACTCGAGGTCGCTGTAGCCTTCATTTCGGTTGCCGAAGTGATAGCTTCGGATAGCTCTTTCAGTCCTACTTTTTTTAAGCCATCCAAGGTCGTTCCTGCTGTTTCTAACTCAGTTTTCATGTCATCCACTTCAGTTTGGGTAGCATCTGATTTATTATATATTCCGTCTGCCTTTAAAATCACTGCGTTAAAATTAGTATATTCTGATTCGGTTACCCATCTGGACGCTACTTCTATTTCTAATCCGTTGGCGCTCTTTGTTGTTTCCTGTAACTTGGTTTTTGCTATGATCAACGCTGCGGCTAACTCTTGTTTATTTGCTTCTGCTGGAGCTGTTCCTGGTTTTCTATTGCTATAAAAATTTAATTGGCTATTACTTAGGTCAAATATTGTGTCATCTACTATTGCTTGAGTCGCACTTGTATTATTTACAACCTGTTGTGCTACTTCTAAGTCGGTCTTAAGCATATCATGTCTAGATTGAGTTACCCAATATTCACTCGTTGGTATATCGGATCCATTAGAACTAATTTTCGTATTATTTAAAAGCTCAGTTAATGTTGCTATGTATTTTTCTAAAGCCACCTTGTCCGCTTTGGCTTTTCCAGCCACTTTGGCCCTATTAAATAGTATCATAGCTTTGTCTAAGTTCGTATGTTCGCTGTCAACTTCTGCTTGTGTACTAGCATTTTTGGCGGCCGTTAAGGCCTCGTTTATTTTGGTAACCTCTGCTTGTGTCACCCAATTTCTTGTTGGATTAACATCTGCTCCGTTGGTTGAAATATCTACAGTTGCTATGCTATTTTCTACTAATAATATCAATTTTTCTAACGCTTCTTTATTTACTGATCCATCCTCGCTCGGTATCGTTACTATTATAGTACTAAAGTCTTTGTTCTGTATATCTTCTTTTATTAAACATTCAATTTGATTTCCACGTAAATTCATTTGCCAAATTTCATGACTATCGGCAAGATCTGCACTGAGATCCTTGACGTTACTTATTGTACCGTCTGTATTATATTTCATTATTGCTGTTGGTGTATTATAATATAATTCATTATTGAATACGCCAAATCCTGTATATTTGTCAAGGTAATAAGATGTACCGTTAGGTGCATACCAGCGTATATCCTTTAGAACATGTGCATTTATATCTGTTTTCACACCTGTTGCTGTATCTATAGTATCAATTTTTCCTGCGGTCCTAGTCTCGACTGGTTCATCTGATTGATCAGACAATGTATCCATTACATAACATTTTTGATTCACAAATCCAAATGGTACTTCTGTGATTGTAAATTTGTCCTGATATTTGGTGCTCGTAGCTTTTGGCGTAACCGTACTTGTCCAGTCATCTGGTTTATTATTATTGGCTATTTTTCTTGCACTACTTATTAAAAAATTATCGTAATCTACTCTTCCTATCAGATTTGCTATTGGATCCGCCCAGGTAAAGTCTATATTATACCATTCCTCGTCCACTTTTACCATGTTCCATATATGATTTAGATTATCAGACGATACTGTTATATTTTCTATCCCTAATTCGTTTAAAATCAATTTGGCCACATCCGTATAAGATTCGCAAACACCCCAACCGGTTTCTATAAATCTTACTTTATCCCTGACTTCGACGTTAGCATTTAGCCCTATGCTGTCATATTCAAAATTTGTGGCCATGTAACCGTTTAATATCAGTAACTTATCTACTACTGTCGTTCCGGCCTCGGTTAGAGATACAGCATAAGCTATCTCGTCTTCTAACATTTTTAAATAATAATTGTAATTATCCGTTAGATGTCTATCATACTTTGCTAGCCAACTTTGAATTATCTTCTCACTATTGTAAGTAAAAGTTAACTCTTCAGATACATTAAATAATCTTTTATCATTGGCTTGTAACTCTCTGATAAATGTAATAAATTGGGCTTTTGTAAAATTAAGATCACTAACATCTATGAATGGACTTTCGCTTAATAATTCTTGAACTATTCTATCCTGGTCGGCTGTAGAAACTGAGCCGGATATAGGATTGACAGAATCAGAAAAGATCAGAGTATTAGTATTTGGATCCAGCCAAGAAGTAGAAATGGCTAGAGGATCATGAGGTGAAAATTCTATATGTAGGTCATGTAGTTCTTGACGTTCTATATTTTTATCTATGTAGTTTCGTCCTAAACTGCTTGATTCTACCCCACTAGTTTGGGCTACTTCATAGCCCAAATTGGGGGTGCTAGCCTGTTGGAAGATCATCGAAGAAATGATTAAAGCACTAAATTTTTTTCTCATTGTAAAATGTTCCTTTCGAAATTTAAAATCTATGTTGGTATTGTTGTTAAGTACAAATCTTAAATCCATATTAATATTTGTAGAATAAAAACAGTGATCGATCACTCATATCACTGGACAACATTTTACAGCAAAATCCATGATATAGTCAATTAGTATCGGACAAAAAGGATTGGCAATTTTTAGTAAATGAAAGCCATATTTTAAAAATAAAGCTACTTTGGTCTGCTTTCGGGAACATCCGAAGTGCGTGCTTTCGCTCTTTTACTCTAGCGGACGGATAGAGTAAAAAGAGTAAAAAAAATAAAAGTCCCCTTAAAGGACTCTTATTCTTTGCTAACCTCACTTAGCTTTCATTTATTCTACCTTTGAATCGCTGGCTATCGTGCTATCAACGACCGCTACAACTACTGACTTGGGTAACTCTCTCCTTGTTTTCTCGAATAGAAGGTTTCTATTGTGTAATAAAAACACCAACCTATTTACTTCTGCCTGAGTTTTATAGGATGTCTTCAACAACCACAGTCCTTCCTGGTATTTTTCATCCAAGTAATTATAATACGCTTCTGATATCCAATATTCGGCCTCGTCCATCTTTGGATCATTCGGGCTTTTCACCGTATTTGCCAGATTATCTTCTACTATTTTTATCATCTTTTCTAACGATGTTGTATCGGCCAATAATGTCCCCCCTTTTTTCGCTTCGTTAAATTCATTGTAGGCCAATAGTAGTACCTCGTGTATAGCATCCAATTCTTTTGCGACTGATTCGTTTGTATTAACCTTCGGTGCCTGCGAAGTAGACGAATAGAGAAAGCGTGCATTTAAGTCTGATTGATTTGCATTCGATTCACTTTCGGCTATTTCATTCGCCTGTGCTTGAAATTCGTTTGTGGCCAATTCCTTTGTATCAGATTCTTTTGTTGCTAATTCTTGCGCTACCAATTCCCTTGCTTCCCACTCTTTTGCCCTGGCTACCAATTCTTTTGCCTCACCTATTTTTTCTTCCAATTTATCGCAATCTGCTTGCTTTACCCATTGATTATATGGATTTATGTTATCTCCATACTCGCTTATTATCACTGTTCTTAAATTTTCCTCACTTGCTTTTATTAATTCCTCTATTCCTTTTGTATTCTCTTTTCCTATACTTATTATTTTATCTTCAAATTCACTGCTTTGTTTTATGTCCTTTCCTAAAACTACTTTTAGTTGCCCTTCGCCTACGTTTAATCCCCAGTATTCTTGTCCTTCTTCTTTCTTTATTTCTACTTCTATCTCCTTGTCTTCTTCGCTACTTACGTCATAACTTCGTATCTCTTCTGGCGTGTTGTAGTACAATTTTTCCTCGTGTTCGCCAAATCCACTATATTTTCCTGCGTAATATGATTTTTCGCTGGCGTACCATTTCGCTTTTTCTATCCCGTCGCTTACTTTTTCCACTTGCCCCGTTTCCGTATCTAGTTTTCTTATTTCCCCTGTTGCTCTTTCTTCTCCTTTGTTTATGTTATTTATATAATATGCTTTTTCTCCTATATAGGCGTACGGTGAACTCGTCCCGGTAAATATGTCCTCGTATTTTTTGCTGTTAGCTCTATATGGAATCGATCCCGTCCAATCATCTAACTCTTTATTCAATTCTATTTTTCTTTCGCTACTTATCATAAAATGTTCATGCGCTGCCCTACCGGTTAAATCCGGTGTTACATCGGACCAAGTAAAGTCGATATTGTACCAGTTTCCGTCGACCTCGACCATGTTCCAAATGTGGTTCAACTTTATAGACGACACTGTTATGTTGCCTATCCCTAAGTCATTCAATACGAGCTTCGCAAAGTCGGCGTACGATTCGCAAACTCCTCTTCTCTCTTCTGTAAATCTTACCTTGTCCCTTATTTCACTGTCTTTTTTTAATCCTTCTCTGTCATATTCATAATTTGTTGCTAAATAATCATTTAATATCAGCAACTTGTCTACCGTACTTTTCCCCTTTTGCGTTTCCTCTATCGCTCTTTCTATTTCTTCGTCTAATATTTTTTTATAGTATTCATAGTTGTCCGCTAGATGGCGATCGTAATTCGGATATATATATTCTAGGATCTCGCCTTTGTCCGTTTTAGCGTACATCCAACCTTCTAGGACATGAAATAATCGTTTGTCGTTGGCTAATAATTCTCGGAAATATGTGTTGGCCTCTTTCGATTCTAATCCTAATTCACTTAGATCGATTACCAAATCTTCATTTAATAGAGCGGATACTATTTTTTCTTTCTCATAATCATAGCCTCTAGATCCTCTGCTCGGCCATGTTATGGAGATTTCTAATGGATCGTATTCTTTTATTATCAGCTCGGCTTCTTTTATTTGTATTTCTTCAAGCTCGGCCTCTTTTATTTGCATTTCTTCAAGCTCGGCTTCTTGTATTTGTGCTTCTTCCTTTTTAAACTCGGCTGATTCTTTTATATTTGTATTTATGTACTCTTTTGCTAAGGTTTTTGAACCATGCAGTTGAGATATGTTTCCATTTAATATTATCGCCATCATTGCTACTGCTATTCTTATGTGTTTTTTTTTCATAGATGTCCGCTCCTTTGTCGTTTGTAACAATTGTAAAAAAATGAATGTTTTTTCTTTCCTAGTTTATTCTACATGTTTAGTACTGGCATGTCAACTTACAGTTGTCTAACAATTTTGTTACGATTTAACTAAAGCACATCCAAATGCTAAGAAAGCTGAAGTAGAGATGCATCAAGTAGTAACTAACTAAGGGGTCGGTGAAAGGGAGCTGTCGCATTAACAATTCCAAAGATTAGCTACTTAGAAGTAACAAAAACTTGTATGCACGCTTTCTCCCTCCGTCAGCTAACGCTGACACCTCCCCCGCAATTTTGTGAAGACGGAGGGGGTCCCGCTTCCCTTGAAACTAATGGAAACTTAAAGGCCACTTTCTCCCTCCGTCAGCTAACGCTGACACCTCTCCCGCAATGTTGTGAAGACGGAGGGGGTCCCGCTTCCCTTGAAACTAGTGGAAACTTAAAGGCCGCTTTCTCCCTCCGTCAGCTAACGCTGACACCTCCCTCCCGGAGGGAGGCACCGCTTTCCCGCAAT
>LNZM01000082.1 GCA_002007295.1 Candidatus Epulonipiscioides saccharophilum
ATAGATCCCAGCCAAAAATAAATGCTTACCTTCTATATTAAGGATTAGTTAATGAAGGAGCACACTCCGTAAAAAATTAAAACGAAGTAAGCACAACTTGTAGAACCCCTCAGTCAGCTTCGCTGACAGGGGCTGTCGCAATTAAATTCCAAATGACAGAAAAACGATGTAAACTTGCAAAATTTATAATTTACTTGAAAGTAACAAAAACTTGAATGCACGCTTTCTCCCTCCGTCAGCTTACGCTGACACCTCCCCCGCAATGTTGTGAATCGCTCCTAACCTCTCAGTCACTAATTAAGGTGACGGATAGAGTTGCGGCGAAGCTGCGCACTTGACCTTGATTTTGATTTTGACCTTAGCCTTCCTCCCCCGGAAGGTGGACGCGAAGCGGACGGATAGAGTTTTTTAATTGTCATACCTTTGTAATCATATAGCTATTGATCATTCTTCATTATTATGCTACTATGATAAATATAAAACATTATAGTTTAGTATAAGTATTCAATATAAAAACTCAGCATAAACATTTATCAAAAACAATAGAAGGAGAACACAAATTATGTCTTTAAATAAAAAACAAATAGGAACCATAATTTTTATATTAATTATTGTTATGGTATCTTTAGCAATAATTAAGACCATACCGAAAATGTTTATGAACGAAGATACCGCCCAAATTTCTATGACAGAAGAAAAGGCCGAGCCGCAGATGATTAAAAATGTAGAAAAAATACTCGGCGAATTTCCTTTAGATGAACGCCATAATATAGAAGCTATTCTCAATAAATCGGTTGAACTAATCAACATGCCAACATCTACACCAAATGAAATGGCCGCCTTATCACCTGATACAGAATATATTCCATCAGATAGTTTTGCGTTATCGAAATTAAACGGCCTCCTAAATATGGATCATACCTTTTTTAGTGATGATCAAGTCATAGAATATGCTAGCGAACTAGACGCTTTGAATATTGCTGTAGCCGATCAAATTCAGTGTGCAGAATAAATATAAAATATAAAATATAAAATATCAAAAGGTCCCCTAAGAAAATGGGGACTTTTTTTTGTTTTGTCGACAGCAATAAAATTTGCACTTGACCTTGATCTTGATTTTCGTATTTGATTTTCGCAAGCGCAGCGGACGAATAGAGTTGCAGCGCAGCTGCGCACTTGATCTTGACCTTGATTTTCGTATTTGATTTTCGCAAGCGAAGCGGACGGACAGAATTGCAGCGAAGTTGCAGTACTTGACATTCATATTTTAAATAACTAACTGAAATCGACAGCAATAAAATCAAGAATACTTCAGAAATTTTGATTTTTGTCGATATAACAAGTGTGGATAATATTAAAACATATTCTATAAGTTCATTTAAATATAATCAATATAAATATAAATGCCAATATAAATACTAATATAAATATAAAGGAGACCATACATGTCTTTAATAACTAAATATAACAAACAAATCGCTATGGCTTTACTTGCAGCCGGAATCACTTCGGCCACACCACTTACGGCCACCGCCCAACCCACTATGTCTCGAATCTTACAAGAAAGCATCGCCGCACTTTCACTAGCCCCTATGTCTAGAAGTTCACAACAAAACGTTACCGGCCTTTCATTAGAATCCATCTATCAATTAGATGCTATTCTTGAACAATCCTTAAAATATTACGACATGCCCACTTCTTCCATGAGTGGCATGGATCTACAACCCAACACTCAATACTTACCGGCCAATAGCTCTGCTCTCGCACAGTTGAAGGATTTGTTGGACACTGAGCAAGATTTTAACGGCATCGGTGCCTTAGATCAAATCCAACAATTCGTCTCAAAACTTTCTTCTTTAAATTCCACTTTGGCCAGCGAATTAAAAGACAACGGCTCTAACTTTGCTGATACATACGTTGAAAAAATAAACGAATTAAAAAAATTAATTCACGTTGTAGACCAGCACCTCGATTTAGCCGCAGACGTACCCGCTATTAATTTTGACAACGTAATCTATGGCGAAAACTCCGGACACTTCTATCAAGGCGTGGAGCTTAAAGGTGCCTTAAAAGTTGTGGAGGTTAGCAACTCTTACCTAGCCAAACGCTATCCCATACCTAATTTAATTTGGCCTAAAGATGGTAAGCCAGAACATATAAAAATCGCTGTTACAGATTTATTTAATAACGTATTTGTTAATGAATTGGGCATGTTGCATGGCGATGACATTCCTTATAAATCCGGTTCAACTTTAGGTTATCTAAACTTAGTTGATCAATCCCCCGAAGTTCTTGTAACATACACTCTACGAGACTCTTTTACCGGTAAAGAAAATTACTTTAACTTACTAGTACGCTATATTGATACTACCCAAAATTTTTCTCGTGCCATTTCTCTTCAGGGCATTCAATCCCCGGGCCATTTACTAGAGTCTCCGAAAGCTATACCTATCAATATAAGCGATGATGGTAGAGAAATACCAAAGGACAAATACTGGGTTACTCCTCAAATTTATTCTTCTCTCAAACAATCCATGGATGATGCATTGAAATTAGTAATGAATGTCTACAAAGATCTAGACTTCGGCACACTTGGAGTAGATAGCATGGAGGAGAAATTTGAATCGGAGTTATATGTTTTATTTAAAGATGAAACATTACACGGTCAATTTAATAATGGATACGTTGAAGTATTAAAGCCGGATGAAACACCATATCTATTCTCTGAAATTACGGCCGGAACCATGCAAAACCACAGTTCTACCCAAGATTTAGAGGCCGCCTATAACAATTTGACACAAGCATATAATGACTATTACACCTCTGCAACTCTTGGTAAAGGAACTTTACTGGAGGAATTAAAATCAGGTCAATTAGAAACTCAAGTCGCCAAAGCAATGCTAGGTTTACAGAACATAACCGTAGCTTTACCTACCGACACAGATGAGGACATATTAAAAAATTTAGTATATTTAGCCGAGGACGGATACGCAAATCCCGTATATTTATATACAAAAAAAGCCACCAAAGAAGATGTTACTAAGAAGACAAAGCAAGCAGCCGACAAAACTCAGGTCGCACAGGAAGGTGATCTAATTTTAGCTCCCAAAGATGAAGCCGATAGCATCATGAAATATGATGATTCTTCTTCTATCCAAACTCCTCTTAATTCTTTAGATGAAGATACGGATTACTTTATTGCTCCTATCATTACCAATGATCCTTACTTAGTCGGCAAATCCATTCCCGGCGGATCCAATTCACAATTGCCCGAAGCAAAGGCTATGAAATATTTAACTATTGATGATGTCCGTAAGCAAATCTCTAAATTAAATCCTCTTTTTGCTGAATACGATCTCTACAACGGTACCGATTCTTCTGGCAACTCTCTTCAGGGCCAAGCCTACTTGGATGAAATCAAAGCCGGTTCGGTACAGATAGAACCCGGCCTCACTAAACTCCAAAACGTCCTCGATAAAATTGCTACCGCAACAACTGACTTAAATCTACGTGAAGGCGAGCAACATCAAAAACAGATCGCCGTTGACAACCTCGCTAAACTCCTTATTCATTTAGGCTATTATACATCCGAAAGTTTTGGTACGGAAATAAAAAGTGTCGCCGATCTCAATGCTACCTCCTTAAATTCTCAACAACTATTCAATGGTGGCGGTCTCAGCGCACAACCTTCAAATAATATTACTTCTCAATCAGAATTCGATGTTTATAATTTTGTCGATGCTGATTTCGACGATATATCCGTCCGAGGCATTGATAAACCTTATTACAACATTTCCAATGTATACGGCATAGATATTCCTGGCGAAGATTTTTGGGTCGACGAACTAACCCATGAAAATCTTAAAAAAGCTGCCCTCCGTGCTCACAACCTTCTTCATTCTAATTATATTACGGCTACCAAAGCAGACATTAGCGCTGAAACTTATAAAAATTATGAGAATTACAACCCTACTTCTGCCTTAGCAGACCAAGTAATCGGCCCAGATAAAGCAATCACTAATTCCGATTATTTCTTTTACACTACCGAATTAGTTAAAGATGAAGTTCAAAAATTACAGGATGCTCTAAATGATTACAATTCAGCTAGCTCCACTAGCAATAAAAATAATTTCCTAACTTATGTTAGTGACTTGCATAAGTTACTTTTTGCTGCCTCTCCTTCAGATGCACTAAAGGCCGGCGACTATTTCTCTTTAGCAGAATATGATCAGGATAATAAAATTTCTAAACAACGTTCCATGAAGTCTGCGTCCAATACTTTTTTGTCCGAAGACGGTATTTTTGCTATCACTCGTGAAATCTTATCTTCTAGCCTTGCTTCTGGCGATAGCATTAGTTCAATCCAAAATAAACAACTTATCTGCCCCCCTCTTGGAGGGGGGGTAGGGGGGGAGTCGGGGTATCGCTATGTTACTCCAGCCCAACTTAATCAATTAGAATCTGCGGTAAAACCGTATTATCAACTTGTTAATTTACAATCTAAAATCGAAGATTATGGCACCCACTCAAATGATTCTGATTTCGTAGCTCAGGCCCAAAAATTTGCCAAAGATTATTTCGATAATCTAGCATCTTCAGATCAAAACAATTCTCTACCTACAATTAAGAACCAAATTAATGCTGCCTTAGATACTTTTGTATCTCAGAAAAAACCAATCGTTATCTATGCCCAAACTCGAGATGATCTTCGTAACCAAGTTACTTCGGCTAGAACTTTAGTGGCTCAAGATCCTGATACCAGTGTTATATATCCTGTTAATCAATCTTTGCTTGTGATTTCCGATGATTCTGGTTTCTCTTATAAAGAGTACGATAAAACAAATCATGTGTGGAAAGATGCTGAATTTTTCACAGCAGCCGATAGCAATAAAAAATGGATTTCTTCTTCTGATTTAAAAGCTTTCCATGAATCTATCTCCTATGCTGAAAATATTATTGAAAAAACTCGTGCCAAAGTTTATGAAATAGATAATAAAAACACTCCTTCAAAAGCAGACGATACAAAAGTGGCCGAACTTTTAGATGGTGAACCAAGCGCCAGCGGAATTTATGCCGAAGCTAATATCGATTCCTCATATTATAACAAAATTGTTGACGCTCTTAACGACGATGACAACAAAGATTTTTTCCAACAAATTTCTGATTCTTTAGCTACGGCCAAATCTAACTTTATTGCAGCTCAAAAAGATCGGGACACAAGCGCTTCTACGGCCAAAGATCAGTACGAAGCTTTCATTGCAGAAATCGGCCAGTGTTACACCGTTATCTCCCCCCCTACCCCCCCTCTCGGAGGGGGGCAAATGCCACAAAGTCAAACCGAATTAGGTTATGTTTCCACTAGCGCAACCTATCCTGATTTTTCAGCACAAAATGCAAGTGAATTAAAAGCAAGAGTATACGGCATTAAAGATACTACCGGCAAAATCACAAGCTATTTTCCAGTAGACGTTTATGTTGTAGACGATAACTTGGGGATTATAAATCCTTTGACTAAAGAATTATATGGTCAAGGTGAAAATAGTTTAGTTAACGATAATTCGGAAGCAAGTACTCCGCCAACTAAATTTGTACACGAAGATATGGCGGCAGAATTAATTTCAGCTATAGAGACGATCGACAAATTTATAGCAAAGCCACTTTCTGAACATTTAATAGCCTATAAAAATGACCCTGCATATTTTGACAATCAATTAACCTACTTTGAGGAAAAAGTGACCCAATTCGATAACGCAGTACAACCTCATAAGGCCGACGATTATATTGCTGCGTACCAAGCTGTTGTTACTAATATATTGCCATTGAATAACGGTGCTTTGGACAATAATTCTACTCTTATTGAAAATGTTAGTAAATTCAGCGTTGCAAATTCTGCTACTCCGAACACTAAAGTTGTAGCTTTAAAATTAGATTCTGGCGCTATTTCAAATGGTGAATTAGTTGATAAAACTAAAATTATATTAGGAGATAACGTCTATATCTCAGAAGATGGAGTTAGTAAAAAGCCTGATAAGAGCGCAATGACTGCAAGTGATTATTGGGTAACACCAAAAATGTTTGAAAATTTACAAGAGGCGATATGGAATGTTTACGAATTATATGAAGACGCAAAGAGTAATAAAAAATCTCAAGTAGAAGGTTATGCTAAAAATCCGGAATATTATTTTGAGAATCAACTTAAAAAAATTGACTTAGACACAGCAATAGACGAATTTAAATTAATGAAAGTTTTGCAAGCAGCAGGTACTGGCCAAAAAGCTGAATGGGTTAAGGCAGCGAAAATTATTCTTTATGGTAAAGAATCTGGTGGCGACGCAGATGGACCCGGAGGAACTGACGACGAAGCCGATGCAAATATTAGTTCGGTTACAGATGGTTTCGACGTGTTAACATTAAGTTTGTTAGAAGAAATTGACGATGATCACAACGGAATCTCGGATACAGAAAAAAATCTTCAAGATGATGAGATTATTTATTATTTCGAAGCAGATTATATAAAAGATTTGAAGCAGGCTTTGAAAAATGCAGAAGCTAGTAATTCGGATACGAATATTCAAGCGTTAGCAAAACAAGTCAATTTGGCTGAATCGCAGAAAAAAATTGTGGCTATAAGCAATAATCCGAAAATCGATTTATACAACAGTTATATAGAAGCAAAAAATGCGTTAAAAAAAGACGGGCTTGAAATATTAGCTAGTGATAACAATGGATTAAACATTCCGATTGGCCAATATTGGACAACAAGCGCTACTTTGAATAGATTAAAATTTGCTATAGAAACTAGTAAATCGTTATTAAACCAAAATCAAGTACTCAAAGATAAGGAAGCTTCCTATTTATCATTAATAGAAAGGCAGCAAAATGAAAATAGTTATAGCATTAGATTCGAACCCAAAGCAGGTCAAGCCACCAGTGAAAATGTCGAGCTATATAAATCGGCCAAAGAAAAGTTGCTAGATACTATAAACCAAGCAACGGATTTAGCCGGACAAAAGGCGTACGATGAGAGTGGCCAAAGGGATGAGAACAGCGTGATTTCAGATAAAGCGATCGTGGTTAGCACTTTCGGTTTAGATGTTTATGGGGAAGATCGAGATAACAACTTTATCCCAGATACAGGGGACAGATGGACGACGCAAATAAGCAAATCGGCAATTGATAGAGCGATAACCTCGGCTATAACAGCGTATAACAGTGGCAGTTCTACCGAAAAAAGTTTGGATCTCGCTCGCAATAATTTACTAAAAGCGATCGAAACCTTAGAGACTAATTCAAAATATGGGACATTATCAACCTATCAACGAGTAGTCAACCATATGCAAACTTACATCACGAATATTTTAGAAGGCAATTCCGGATACAGTGTTGCTGATCCAAGTGGTAGCCCGGCTTCAACCGAAGGAATTGGAAGAGATCTTGAGCCGATTATAGCAGCTAACCAAGTTAAGGATAGTTTGGCCTTTGGTGCTGACATTTCACCGACGGATTTATGGTGTTCAAAAATAGATCGAACTAGATTAATAAGTTTAGCAGATGCGAGCGAAAAAATATTGGCGGCAAAATGTGATATAGCTAATGGAGTGACAATGGATTTAACGAGTTTGCTAAGAGAGCATGACAAACTAAAGCAAAGCTATGAAAGTTTTTATGGACGAGATATATTCGGACACTATATAGATAACATGGTGGCGAAAGCCAAGCCGGGAACGAAAACGGTATCGACCATCGAATTACGGTTAGAAATAGAAAAAGCGGTGGCGCGAGTAAATAATTTGGTATATATAGAAAATGCGAGCCGGCCGACATTAAGATATACGAAGTTCGACGGGACACCAAATAACGAATACGGCTATGATATGTACGACATAATAAATGGTACTTATATAAATGATGGGGACGGAAATGGGAATGATGGAAGTGCTACAGATACATTGGTAACCAATAAAATGAAAGGAGAAGATATACCGATAAGCCGAGAATGGATAACGTATGGACCGGTAGCCCAATATACGCAAGCAATCAATGCGGCCCAAATAGCCTTGGATAATTTTGAAGCACAAAGCGAAGATGGTGGATCACAGCAAATCTTAACGAATGCTATCAACGCATTGAAACTTGCTACAACTAGATTTGAAGATGCCCAAAAGACGAAAGTGAGCAACACAGATGTAGAAAATAATTACCGAGCAAGTTACCAAAAATTAAAAGAGGGAATAAAAAGGGCATATAGTTTAATCGGAAAAGATGAATTCGGCCTCGATTCTGTTAGTGTACCTTATGGTGGAGATGAGCAATTAACAATAGAGCATGGTATAAGTCAAATCCGAGCAAGCCAAACTTCCGATGGCCAAGAAGTGGATGAGAATCATCATTGGGTGCCCGCTAATACGATGAAAGCTTATTTGCTGGCTATCCAAACTGCGGTGAATGCGAGTAAAAATAATTTGGCCACAAAAGCGAGTTTAGACGTAGCATTCGGTAGATTGCAGACTGCTACCAATACCATAACAAATGTAGCAAAAGATAAGGAAGGACAAGCCGAGGAGAAAGAGTCAGCATTGAGGGCCTTAAAGGATTTAATCGAAGATACTTATTCATTAATAAATGGTGGTCAAGGCAGTGGTCCAGACAGCAATCCGTTAGTAGAAAGTTCTAATAGCGACAATGTGTCTGAAAATTATTATTGGACTACAACTAATAATTATAATACATTGGTTAGTAGATTAAAATCCGCCGAGCTGGCGATAGAAAGATTAGAAATCGGCGGAACAACTTTAGTAGCGCTAAAATCCCATGTCACTAATTTAGGGGCAATTTTAGATACCATAACCGACAATAAAGTACTAGGAACTAGTGACAGCGAAACGGGATCGGGCCAAATAATTGAGGCTAAATTAGAATTGCAAATTCTATTAAAAAAAGCTCAGGAATTATTGACTACTAAACAAAGTGCAAAAGAGGGACGAGATATAGCTGACAATATTAATTGGGTTACTTCGAAGGATGTAGCCGGATTTACAGAGTCAGACGGTGGTACTTCGATAAGCGATGAAACGCCGATTGAATTTTTAACCGAAGCACGTCAGACAGCTCAAGACATATATAATGCTAAATATCCACAAGGTGATATCCAAACACAAGACCAGATTCTAGAAGAATATGAAGAGGCTGTTGAAAATTTAGCACATTGTATCGGTCAGTTCGCAAACGTTCTAGAGAATAGCAAACCGGATGGAGATGATTTAGAGGAAGGAGTCGAAGATGTAGGTGGAACTGGATCCTTAACTTCGATTACAGAGGCGAAAAAAGTTTTACAAGATAGAATTACTTTAGTAAATAACGATATTAAAACAACAAGAGAAGTAGATGGAATGGATTTCGATAATTTAAAATTCGTAAAAGATGGGATGTATTACGCTCTTAAGGATGATTTGGCTACAATAAGAAATGCGGTATCAAACGCTCAGGCGAAAGTATCAGATCGAACATTCCAATACTCGGTAGCACAATTAACCGGCGGATCACTGGACGGCAAAAACGCTGGCGATGAAAAGACAAAATCTGGTACAGATATTGATGCTAATGGTAGTGCATTAGCTAAATTGAACAAAATTTATGAATTATTTGCCGGGGTGGATGACGGAAATAACAATACAGATCCTGCTGAGATACAACGAAAATTAAAAGGACCAAAAAAGATTGAATTTGGTTCGGATTCAGTTGAAGCTACTCCGTTAAGCGAGGCCGCAAGCGCTGTTATAGAATTGTTCACATCAGATGATGAATCGAAAGATAAGCTTCCGATTATTCCAGTTAGTTTAGTTACAGATTCCGATGGCAATATCTACAGTGCTTCGGATATTTCAAATGCTCATACAGTTATAGAAAATTATTTGGAAGCATTGATAAAAAATGTTATTAACAATAATCAGATTACTGTGGAAGTTTCAGATTTACCGACTAGCGCTAGCGCTTCAGATTACACAGCTCCGGACCAAGATGATCTAGGACATATTCAAAAATTCACAGTTGTGTTAAAATATGAAGATCATCCAGTAGCTGCGCACTGGACTATTCAATCAGCAAGTGGAATTAATTCTGGTACAACTTTTGTAACACAGGCAGATTTAAAAATAAATATAGCGAAACAAGAAGAGAAATGGAATACGGTTAGTAAAGCAGACATTATAAGTGCGGCTGGACAAATAATAGCGAACGAAGAAAATATTTTTGTGTCTGATAATTTATATAATTATGGCGCTGCTAATGATATAGAAAATACGAAACTAATTGCTAAACATATCAAGAAACAGATTGAGGAGTTAATCAACAATTCGAATATCGAAGTAACCATTTATGAAAAAGATACTACTATACATGATGATAAGTTATCTGATAATTCTAGTAGCCATAATCCTCCTGAAAACCTTACAGGAGCCACATCTGAAGATGCAATAATAAAAAATCCTGAGCAAGCAACTTCTGAAAAGAAAGACGGGGAGAATGGAGAATTTAAGTATAAAGTAGTCTTAGCAATCAAGCACGACAATATAACTGGTCTAGGAAGTCGAGCTGGATTTAATGAAGATAATCATCTAGCTGAGGTTATAAAAGATGATGGTAATTCGTCAGCAGATAAAACAAAATATACGGTACTGCTAAAGAATGAATTAACAGCAAAAATTAAAGCCGAGCCATATCAGACCGTATATACAAATGACATGTTAGCGACGATCAAGGCCAAAGAAATTTTGGTCAATAAACTTAATGGTGGTAATTTTGTAGTTGAAAATACTATTGAGAATCCAGGAAATACGATAGCGTTGGCGAATGCTCAAATTAGTAAAAAGGTTACCGAATTATTATCTCAAGCAAGTGCTACGGAGAAAAGTTTAATAGAAAAAGTAACTTTTGAGATAGTAGAAGATTTAACAGGTACAGGTTTTGAAGCGCCGACGACAGAGGACGATGGAAGTTATAAATTTAAAATAGTATTTAAGCAAAATACGGCGACAACAATTTACGATGCAACTCCGATTACTATAAATCAAACGGACGAAGATCTATTAATGACTTTAAAGGAGAAAATCGAAAAGTTTAATACGTTTAGTGAGGATTTAGAGCTAACGGATGAAAATGGAAGTACGCAAGAAAATGCGGTAAATACACTACAAATATATATAGATAGTAAAAAAGCATCGAGTATAGAAACAAAAGTAGTAGGAACCGGTTATCGAGCGCCGACGAAATCTACAGCTACAAGACATGGGGTAGCCGGATGGGTGAAGTTCGAGGTAAGGTTAAAACTTGGAGATAGGGAAACGAAGACATTCGAGTTGCTGGCCGATATAAATGCAAGTGCTTACGTACAGCCAATGGCCGATGATATGTGGTTCTCAGATCCGATATATTTTAATGACGAAAATGAAAGATCGTTCGAGGAAGAAATCATTTTCGAGCCGGAGATAGAGATGGGAGAACCAGAATTTGAGGAGCTAGATTTGGAGTTCGAAGTCGATTTTGTAGCCGAAGATGTGGAGTTAGAATCGATGTCCGAAGAGCCGGATTTAGCATTCGAGTCGGGGGCCGATGAGATGGAGTTAGAACCGATGTTCGAGGAGTCGAGAGCCAATGAGATGGATTTAGAACCAATGTCTTTCGAAGAATTGGAACTGGAATTCGACGAAAATTCGGTTCTCGATAATGAAGATTTTTTAGAATCCGATATAGTGTTGAGTGATGAAAAAGTTTCCACGGCGAAAGGTAATTTGCTTGGGAAAATCCTAAAGAGGTTGATGAGAATTTAATCAACTCTATCCATCACTTTGTGGCCAACCCCCTCCGTCTTCACAACATTGCGGGGAAGCGGTACCTCCTCCGTCTTCACAACATTGCGGGGAAGCGGTACCTCCTCCGTCTTCACAACATTGCGGGGAAGCGGTACCTCCTCCGTCTTCACAACATTGCGGGGAAGCGGTACCCCCTCCGTCTTCACAACATTGCGGGGAAGCGATACCTCCTCCGTCTTCACAACATTGCGGGGAAGTGGCCCTGCTCCCCTTTTAGGGGAGCTGTCAGCGTAGCTGACTGAGGGGTTCTACAAGTTGTATTTACTTCGTTTCAGTTTTTTGTCTCCTTTTTTGGAGGCTTTTTTTTGCCCTCATTTTCCTTATCCTATCCTTTATATAGAAGATACTCTCTCTATAATGGATCCACCCCATCTCATACATGGGAACTTAAGAAGCGAAAAACTTCGCATTTAAACTTTGCACTTGTACTTGACCTTGACCTTGATCTTAGCATGCAAATTACGTAGCTAGAGCACCAGAAGAACCCCTCAGTCAGCTTGCGCTGAC